>MHER01000047.1:0-6484 GCA_001805205.1 Nitrospirae bacterium RIFCSPLOW2_12_42_9
ATTATTACGAAAAGTTCTCATGCCTCAATAGTCCATTACTCACAACTGTTAGAACCTTCCTTCTCCCCGGAAGATCTGATAACCGCAATACTTATTAAAGTTTCAGGGGCATTATCAGGGTACCTGATATTCCTGTTCGATGAAAAGAGTGCCATTGAGATTGTAACACGGATACTTCACAGAGAGATAGATTCTATATTAGAACTGGATGACATCAGCCGCTCTGTTATGGAAGAGACCGGCAATATAATCGGAACCGCCTTCCTGAATACCCTCGCTATGAACCTGAACCTTGAAATATATCCATCATCACCAATAATAGCATGCGATCTTTCCGGTGCAATAGTGGAGACTATTATGGCGCAATTTGCTATACAAGGTGAATATGCCTTGAGCTGTCATATATCCTTTAGTTCCAGTAATGATAAGATAAACGGTATATTCTCAATGCTTCCTGAGGATATTGATGCATGGAGATCCATATGAATATCATCAATGTTGGAGTCGGAGATCTTGCTGCATCTATATTTCCGAATATTCTTAAGACTTTACTCGGTTCTTGCGTTGGTGTAGCACTCTATTCCCCATCGGACAAGGTCGGAGGGCTTATACATATAATGCTTCCTAAATTGACTAATGGAGATATGAACCGGGCAAAATATGCAAATACAGGTATACCTTTACTACTATCTACTTTAGAAAATGGGTATGGGGTAGACAGGAGTAACCTGATAGCAAAAATAGCAGGCGGCGCAAATATGTTTTCTTTCAAAAAGACAGCAGCTCCTGTGTTTGATATAGGGACTAACAACATAGCAGCAGTAAGATACTGTCTTAACCATTTGGAAATTCCCATAGTTGAGGAGGATGTAGGTGCAAACTATGGGAGGCGTATAGAATTCTATTTAGAATCCGGGAAGATAAGCATATTTGGACACAATAAACAAGAGGTTCATATATGAAAAACAGGATACTCATAGTAGATGACGCCATGCTGATGCGCATGATGTTGAAGGATATATTTCAAGGTAATGGATTTGATGTGGTGGGTGAGGCTGACGATGCGGACATAGCCCTTGATATTTACAAAAAGACACATCCGGACCTCGTAACCATGGACATTACCCTGACAGAGAGCAGCGGAATTGATGCCATACGTCTTATATTAGATTATGACCAGGATGCAAAGATTATTGTCATATCTGCCCTGGACCAGCGGAAGGTTGTTATGGAGGCATTAAGGCTTGGCGCTAAAGACTTTATAATAAAACCCTTTGAAGAAGGGCATGTCGTAACATCTGTAAGGAACCTGTTATCCTACCAGTAATCCCCTCACCCTTACCCTCTCCCCTCAGGGGAGAGGGTAAGGGTGAGGGGCTAATAAGGGTGAGGGGCTACACCCTGATATCAATGTGTTTAGACTCTTCTTCAGATTCACTATCTTCTTTGGTCTCTTTTCCCCGCTTTTTCTTCTCCTGTCCTGTCTTTCCCTGATGGTCTTTAATGCTTATCTCTACCTTGTCTGTATGGTCCATATCCTCAACTATTTTGCCTTTGGTTTCTGCATCCTTCTGATTTTGAACCATTAGCCTTGATTGCTCTGTCTGGGCCTGGTTTTGTTGTAGTTGTTGTACCTTTTCAACACCCTGTAAGTTTAACAGGACCTGCTGTATGTTATTCAACTGTGTCATTTTAATTTAAATTGCCCGGTTAATGCCTGTAGTTCTGTAGCTATTTTTGACAGATCGCTTGCAGCATTGCTCGTCTCCGATACACTTCCGAATGCCTCTTTCGTAACCTTTGAGATACTCTCCATATTAGCAGAAACCTGCCCTGCTGCTGCAGATTGTTCTTCCTCTGAAGCAGCAATCTGCTGAATCATATCAGATACGTTACTTACCATGTCAACAATGGTGTTAAGGCTATCGCCTGCCTCTGTTGCAAGTTCTACACCCTCTTCCACATTCTTCCTTCCACTGTTCATAGCCTCTACTGCACCTGCTGTCCGTTCCTGAATAAGTTCTATCTTTGCTTTAATCTCCTTTGTCGCCTTAGTTGTTCTCTCTGCAAGCTTTCTTACCTCATCCGCTACTACAGCAAATCCCTTACCATGTTCACCGGCCCTCGCAGCCTCGATTGCTGCGTTCAATGCCAGCAGGTTTGTCTGATCCGCAATATCATTAATGACCGTAATAATCTCACCTATCTGATCAGAGGACTTTCCGAGCTCCTCAATAGTACGTGCAGACTCTTCCACAGACCTGGCAATATTACGCATCCCATCTACAGTCTTTGCAACAATATTTCCACCTTTAATTGCAACCTCAGAGGCCTTTTTCGCAGACTCTGCAGCCTGACTGGCATTCTTTGCAACCTCAACAACAGTAGCGCTCATCTCTTCTATGGCAGAGGCCACCTGTGAAACCTGCATATTTTGATCCTGTGTCCCTTTTGTTATCTCCTCCGCTGTAGTAGAAAGCCGCATGGCAGAAAGACCAACACGCTGTGTCATCTCCACGACTTTACACAGGACTACAACGAGTTTATCCACAAAGGTATTGAAACCCCTGGATACATCACCTATCTCATCCACACGGGCTGCGTCCAGTCTCCTCCTTAAATCCCCTTCTCCCTCTGCAATGTCCCTGAATGTTTCTGAAAGGCTCTTCAACGGATTCGTAACCATACTTGTAATCAAAAACCCCATTATAAAACTGATAATAACTAAAGATATTGATATAATGCTTACAACAATATTATTCCAGCTTGATGTCTTTTCTATATTTTCTATTATCTCTTTAAATTCCTCTTCCTCGTACTTTGAAAATGAATCCAGCCTCTCTCTCAGTAATGATGCTGCCTCACTGAATCCTTTCATCTGAGAGGCTAATGATATAGGGTCCTCCTGGTTTATCAATGCCTCTGTTATGGAAAACCCCTTACCGGAGTAGTCATTAAATAGACTTTTAATGGCTTCGACTTCTTTAGAACCTATTCCTTTGCTCTCCCTCTCCATCTTTTCTAAATCAAGTAAAGTATTCTTAAAATGATCTGACAGCTCTTTTGCTTTGTTAAGTTTATTAATATCAACAAACATCCCGGCTGAACTTAGTTCCTCGCCGATGTATTTGAAATCTGTAATAAGAGATTGTGCCCCCTGCATGGTGATAAGGGCGTTATTTTTCAAGTAATGTGATTGTTTCTGAATATTCCTGCTTGAGAAAAATGAGAGTACTGCAACAACCACAAACAAAAATGAGATTAAACAAAAGCTGGCAAGTATCTTATGTCTTATCTTATAATTACCCACAAAGTTTATCATCCCTTTCCTCCTGTTTAATTCTAATTCTGGGGACACCTTACTTAATTCAAGAATTAAGTAAGGTGTCCCCAGAATTAATAATTGAAATTATCTTTCTCTGATTCAAAGTTCTTTTGAATCTTATCTGTTAAGCCGCTAATTGTACCTTCAGTTATCCTGAGTAATGCTGCTGCCTCAGATTCTGAAATATTCAACTCCGGATATTTATTCTTCCTCCCTATCCCTGATTTAATACATATGAGATCTGCAAGATTAACTATTATTGGCAGCTTTCCAAGATAAAACGGATTATCTTTTATAAGTACCTGAAACCCGTCGTGGTGATATCTTATTGCCTTTTCCAGCTCCTCTGACAGCTTCCATTTTTTAACCACATGGGCCCCGGCCTCAGGATGGGAAAATCCAAATATCTCCTTCTCTGCAAAGTAATAAGTTACATCCTCATTATAAGTCCTCTCCATTACCTGCATATATTTCTGACTGTCATAGTTGTTCATTATCTGTTTACCGATGTCATGTAAAAGCCCGGCTAAGAAGGCCTCCTCAGGGTCAGGAAAACGGATCTCTTTTGCTATAAGCAATGATGCTATAGACGCACCTAATGAGTGTTCCCACATCATTATCTCTGTCAGACCGAATCTTTTATTCATGGATTTCATTGCATCTGCGAAAACCAGATTCCTTATAGTCTTATATCCGAGGATCATAATAGCTGAGGATAGTGTCCTGATAGCCCGTGGAATCCCATAAAATGGAGAATTTGCCATCTTGAGTATCTTTGTAGAGAGCGCCTGATCTGCTGATATCACATCCTGGAGCTTTGCAGCAGTAGTGTCAGGGTCAGATATCATCTTGATTATCTGCTGGGCAACATGCGGCATGGGTGTTATCTCATAACCGCTTATTAATGCATCTTCTAATGCCGGCATTTCATTGGCTCCTTAAAATCAATTAATTTTCAACAGATTCTCAAGTTTCAATACAGTAATAAGTCGTTCATTCCATCTCGCTACTCCCAACAGATAATCCGACCTCTCATTATCATTTATCGAAGGGCATGGTTCTATCCGGTCATCACTAAGGATAATAACATCTATTACCAGATCCACTGACAGTCCTGCCAGCCTTCCACCGGCGTCAACTACTATTATCCTTGAAGAATCCGTATAAGGTGTTACAACCTTACCCATCCTTTTTCTCAAATCTATTATGGGAACAATCTTGCCTCTGAGATTAACAACCCCTTCAACATAGCCCGGGGCCTTTGGGACTTTAACAGCCTCAACAACTCTGATGATCTCCTGAACCTTCATTATATTAAGTCCATACTCCTCATTATCAACACGAAAAGTTACCAATTGAAGGCTGCCTTCTGTAATAATGTTTGTTTTCACCTGAAAATCCCCCCCAAACACCACGCTGTAGGGACAAACCTTTAGGTTTGTCCCTTTCCTGTTGGACAGACCTAAAGGTCTGTCCCTACGTCTACGCCTGTTTTCATTGTCCTTTGTGTTAACATGTAACATGAATGTTTCATTTTAATTAATCACCCACATCTATTGTTAAAAGAATTTTAACCCCTGATACATCAGCCTCATTTCTAATGATGTATCCGATACCTCCTGTATCTTCTCTGACAGTCCTGACAATCTCATCAGATGAAGGCTTTGTTATAGGAGGGATACCCCCCTCCTGAAAGACCTTCTTTATCCAGTATGCATTATATCCATCCTCACTCACACCAAGAACCTTTGTCAGAAATTTCCTGCGTATCTTTGGATTCTTATGATCATAGGGTCTGATCCTTATCCCGCCTTCGGTTACCTTTTCTCCAAGATAAATCTCTTTTAGTGTCTGTGTAGAAATATGGTTCACCGGAAATGATTTGTTTGCTATAACATTAATCTCCTCTGCATATGTCCTGACTGATAACATTAAGACCATGATGACAACAATATAAATTATAAATCTCATTATAAATCTTTAATCCCTAAAACGAGACGGCCCATTGTATTGCATATTCATTGTATTTATCATTATCGTCATCAACCAGTCTTCCCTCTGCCTTAATACAACTCCTGTAATTCGTATTATATTTAATCCCTACAATGGTTTCATTTAAGTCACCTGAACTTAAGGCACTGAAGTATTTATCCCCTGCCTCAACATTTCTGCTTTCTGTTAAGACATATGGCATCCACTGTTCATTAAGGCTATATGTAAGCAATATATAGTATCCATTATTAATCTTATCCTCATCAATGCCATTCTTATCTTTGTTCCTTATATAGAAATAATCCCCCCCTATTTCAAAACCATTAACATTGAATAAGAAGGCAGGTACTATTATTGTCTGTAATATATCTATATCTACAGGGGACCCATCAACTAAGAGCCCTTCCTTGCTGTGCACCCTCTGATAATTTCCGGATATGCCTACTTTAAGATTCTGTAAAAAACCAGGCTTTGCTGAAAAACTGAAGGCAATTGATTTATTACTATTGTTGTCTGAATCAACGTTTGGATATAATAATATGTCATTATTGTCATCTTCAATGATCTGATCCCCATTTCCCAGCATAATATCGTACATAAAAACAGAATCACCGGCCTTAAATCTGCCAACTGCATTTATGCCTATGGTGTGTGTAGGCAATACTCCTCCATCGTCTTCAAACTTTAATATCTCCGGCCTATCTATGGTTGGCTGTAGTTGTGCCCCATGATGGTATGAAATATTCCAGAATCCTAACGGGGTATGAAATCTGCCGGCCCTGATTTTAATCGCATCAACAAATATATAACCCACATGGAATCTTTCCAAATCTATTAGCCCTTCTTCAGGATCGATGAGTATCTCTCCAAGGATATCCAGTCTATCGTTAATAACCTCTGATATATACAAGTCCATACCGCCCACAATAAAACTTCCATATTTGTGTTCATTGTTATCTGATCCTTTAACAGTCTCAAAATCAATATTGGCAAATCCCTTAAACTCAAATGCCCCGGCATCCTCTTTAAGAGATATGACAACAAAGACAATCACCAATAATGACAATATCTTTTTCACCTGAAAATCCCCCCCAAACACCACGCTGTAGGGACAAACCTTTAGGTTTGTCCCTTTCCTGTTGGACAGACCTAAAGGTCTGTCCCTAC
>MHER01000047.1:6490-21731 GCA_001805205.1 Nitrospirae bacterium RIFCSPLOW2_12_42_9
GTCCTTTGTGTTAACATGTAACATGATTGTTTCATTTAAAAATGCCCTTTCAAATCCGCCCCAAACACCACGCTGTAGGGACAAACCTTTAGGTTTGTCCCTTTCCTGTTGGACAGACCTAAAGGTCTGTCCCTACGTCTACGCCTGTTTTCAAGGGGGGGATTACTCCTCACAGCATATTTACTATCTCTTCTGAAATCTTGCTCAGGGACACAACCTTATCTATGCATCCGCTTTCTATTGCGGCCTTTGGCATACCAAATATAATCGATGTCTCTTCATCCTGAGATATAGTCTTGCCTTTTGCGTCTTTTATAGCCTTAATACCGTTCTTCCCATCCTGTCCCATACCTGTCATTATTACTCCGAGTGCATGTTCAGAATATGCATGTGCAACTGATTCCATTGCAATATCAACTGAAGGCATGTGAAGCATCTGGGGTTCCTTTGCAAGTTTTATATAGGCCTCGTCTCCCGGCCACTTCTTGACCTTGAGATGGTAACCACCAGGGGCTACCAGGACTGTTCCAGGTTTGACAAGATCACCATCCTTTGCCTCCCTCACCTCAAGCTGACTCAGCTCATTCATTCTTACTGCGAATGATGATGTAAAGAGAGGAAGCATATGTTGAATTACAATAACAGCCGCAGGGAAATTCTTCGGCAGCCTCGGCAGCACATCCTGTAAAGCCTTTGGACCGCCTGTAGATGCACCTATTATTACAATCCTTATCTTATTTTTGCCTGGCAGCGGACACCGGTCTATCACTGATACAGGTGTAACACTCTCAACAAACCTCGTTATCTTCTTCTTATTGCTTCCTATAAGCTTAACCTTTGTGATCAGCTCGTTTTTAATATTAACTATATTTGTAATATTCCCTGACAGGTTTTTGGGTATGTAGTCTGCTGCACCATATTCTAATGCCTTAATAGTCTCTTTTGCACCTTCTGCTGTTAATGAGCTCACCATGATTACAGGCAGGGGCATCTCCCTCATCAGGGTCTTAAGGGCATCCAATCCATTCATTCGGGGCATTTCAATATCCATTGTTATTATATCAGGGTGTAATGCCTTCACCTTCTCTATAGCTTCTAAACCATCTGCTGCCTCTCCGATTACCTGTATGCCAGGGTCTGCACTTAACAACCCGGTAATTGTCTTCCGCATAAATGCTGAATCGTCCACAACCAGAACCCTTATTGGATTAGTCATAATCTCTCCCCCTGTTATACCTCAGCTAAGTCTTTCCGCTGATAAATCATACTCCCCGGGTCTAAAATAAGACCAACCTTCCCATCACCGGTAATCGTTGCGCCGGATATCTCTTTAATATCTGAGAAATATGACCCTACAGATTTAATAACAACCTCTTCCTGGTGGCAGAGTTCATCTACGATAATTCCTACCTTCTTTTCTGCAATGGCCATTAATACTACACATACCCAATCCTTTTCTGAATCTCCTGAATTGATATCCAGTACATTCTGTAACCTGACCAGTGGAATCAGGAGGTCTCTGACCCTTAACACATCCTGACCATCAATAGACTTTATACTGTTTTTCGGAACCCTCACAGTCTCTAATATTGATGAAAGAGGCAGTGCATATATCTCATTACTTATTTTTACCATTAATACCTGAATAATAGCAAGGGTCAGCGGGATTTTGAGGGTTATTTTAGTCCCCTTTCCCACGTCTGTATTAACATCTATAATCCCGTTTATGCGTCCTATATTTGTCTTAACCACATCCATCCCGACCCCTCTTCCTGATATGTCTGTTACCTTTTCTGCTGTGCTGAAGCCAGGTTCAAATATCAAACTTATGATCTCCTTATGAGTAAGTCTTGCATCATTTGATTTTATCAATCCCCTCTCCCTGGCCTTTTTCTCAATAACCTCAGCATCTATCCCTTTACCGTCGTCTTCTATCTTTACAACAATAGAATTCCCTTCCTGAAAGGCACCTAATGTTATAGTTCCACATTCAGATTTTCCTTTCCGCATCCTTTCTATTGATGTCTCTATCCCATGATCTATAGAATTTCTGATAATATGAACGAGTGGATCGTTCAGCTCCTCTATAACTGATTTATCTACCTCTGTGGCCTCTCCGTATATTTCAAGATTAATCTTTTTATTTGCCTTTCTCGATATATCCCTTACCATCCTCGGAAATTTATTAAACACCTTCCTTATAGGGACCATCCGCATCTTCATAACTGCAAGCTGAAGATCAGTGGTGATAAGATTTAGATTCGAGGTTGTTTCCAACAGGGACTTGAGTCTTTCATCTCCATCAATAGTACCTTCCATATCTGAAATGATCTTGTTTAACCTGTTTCTGCTGAGTACCAGCTCTCCAACAAGGTCCATAACCTGATCCAGCCTGTCAGTATCAATCCGCAATGTTTTATCTTTTTCCTGCTGGTTTGCAGCAGGCATTACATTATCATCGGCCTTTGCGTCTTTTGGAGAGATGATTGTTTCATCCGGAAATCCCCCCTCACCCTTCCCCTCTCCCCCGAGGGGAGAGGGCTGGGGTGAGGGGTTTTCATCCTCCTTTGTGCCCTGAAGGGGCGGGGGGGGGGCTTCAGTATTTGAAGAAAACTCCAGTAATAGCACAAGCTTCCTTTTTATAGGATTAATGTCTACTAATTCACCTGAAGATTCTTTAACTTCTTTAAGAAGGGTCTTTAATACATCAATCGACTCCAGGATAATATCTATGGTCTCAGGTGCTGCCTGCATCTCATTCTGACGGATCTTATTCAATATGTTCTCAGATTGATGGGCTACCTCAACAAGCCTGTTAAAACCTAAAAACCCTGCAGAACCCTTTATACTGTGAACTGCCCTGAATATCTCATTTATCAGTGCCGGATCCCCGGGTGACTCCTCAAGCCTGACGAAATGCTGGTCAAGACCTTCCAGAAGCTCTTCTGTCTCTGCAATAAATTCCCTCATCAGATCCTGCATTTCATCCTGCGGCAGTGAATCTTCCATTTATTCCTCCACTATTACTTAAAAGCCAAATTCTTCCAATAGATTATCTACTACGTTCTGATTAAGGGCAGATTTTCCAGATAAATCCATTAATGGACTGTCTACTTCTAATGCAGCTTTATCCTTTAATCCAAAGGTAACTATCAACTGGAGTACCCTCTTTTCAACCTCTTCTATCAGGCTTATTATTGCCTTAATCTTCTGACCCGTCAGGTCCTGGAAAGAAAGCCCGGTTATAATATCAAGTAATGTCTCTTTATTATCGAGGACGATCTGTTTTATCTCACCTGCTGAGTTTTGCACCCCGCTCCCCTTCTCGATGGAGAATAAGTTATGCAGTATTACATCCTGACTGTCAAGGACACGTTCCACCTGTCCCATAATGCTGTGCGTTGCCTCTTCAGTTGCCTTTGTAATCTCTGATAACTGCATGGATGCCTCGGGTATCTTATCCGATGCCTGTGCTATGTTTGGTTCAATAGACTGCAGTTTTTTCAGGGTTGCATTGATATATCTTGCAATCTCACCTACCTGGCCATACAGATTAACATCGATTTCCTGTGTAAAATTACCATCGGCCATCGCCTTTGTTACTTCAACAATCTTCTCTATTGCAGGGTCACTTGTCTCTTCCCTGGCAACTGACTTAATTTCCGGGGAAATCATTGTGTTCTCCTTTGTCAATAACGGATTATAGTCTTTGAAGAGCTGCTGTATATCGAGAATTACTGACAGATGATTATTGTTCCGGATAATACCCCGGATATATTCAGAATTGACATTTTTAATAATTGATGGAGGTTTCTCAAGATTGTTACTTAAGACACGCAGGACTTCTGATACACTATCCACTAAGATTCCTACTTTCTCTTCATTGAACCCGATAATGATTATCCTTGTGTCCTTTGTAACTTCCCTGCTCTGAATGCCGAGTTTTTCTGCAAGATTTATAACCGGAATTACTACCCCTCTCAGGTCGATAACACCTAAGACGTAATTGGGGAGATCAGGTAACCTGTTTATCTGCTCAAACCTGTTAATCTCATGCACTTCGGAAATATTTATTCCGAAATTCTCCTCCCCTACTGTAAAACCTACGAGTTGTAAAACATCATCAATATCCTTCTGTTCCTGCATTTTACCCTCCGGATTTACCGTCAAAGATCTTTTCAATCTTATTTTTTAATATATCTGCTGTAAATGGCTTTACGACATAATTGTTTACTCCATATTTTATAGCCTCAACAACATTTTCCTTCTTTGACTCCGCTGTTACCATAAGCACCGGTATACCATTCAGATTACCATCTGCACGTATAGCCTTCAGGAGGTCAAGACCGGTCATATTCGGCATATTCCAGTCCGATATCACAAGGTCATATTTATCCTGTCTTAATTTTGACAGGGCACCGTTACCATCTTCGGCCTCATCAATATTTGAATAACCTATCTGTCGCAGGATATTCTTCACAATCCTGCGCATTGTAGAAAAATCATCTACAACTAATATTTTCAATTTGAGATCCAGCATATTTAACCTCCTCCGACCTTCACTGCAAATTTATTTATCTCTTCAATAAGCCTCTCCTTTGTAATAGGCTTTGTAAGAAAGGTGGATGCTCCGGTATTTATACCTTTAACCCGGCTTACGTCATTTTGTTCTGTTGTTAATATTATGAGCGGAATATCTTTAAACATATTGTTCTCCCTGACCCATCTGGTCAGCTCAATCCCATCCATCTGAGGCATATTCAAATCTGTAATAATAACATCAACGGCTGCATTCATGAGTTTCTCAATCGCCTCTACACCATTTGCTGCCAAAACTGTCTTATACCCGGCCTCCTTTATATAAAGGGCTATTATCTTCCTTGTTGTCTTGCAATCATCTACTATTAAGATATTCTTATTTATTGATAACATCCTATCCCCCTTAACCCTTTAACAAGGTTTAAAACCACCTGATGGAGATATCTATTTCTGATAAATCAGGACATTATTAATATTTACAAGCTTGAAAGCCCTAGATATATTAAACAATGACTCTGCATGACCTATGAATAAATACCCGCCTGGTGCCAAGCTATCATAAATATTAGCTATTACCCTTTTCTTGGCCATATCATCAAAATATATAAGTACATTCCTGCAGAAGACTATATTCATCCCACGAAACATCCGGAGCTTGGCCTCATCAAATAAGTTGATATTGCTTAACCTGACCATCCCTTTTACCTCAGGCCTGACTCCATACTTACCATTGCCATTTTTTACAAAGTATCTGTCCAGATATTGAGGGGGTACATTTCGTATTGAATAGTTATTATATTCTCCTACCCTCGCTGAATTTAAAACCCCTTCGCTGATATCACTCCCGTGTATCTCAATATCCCAGCCTGAATTATAGATTTGTGAGATTCTGTTCCTAATAAGCATGGCAAGCGTATATGGCTCTTCTCCTGTAGAACATGCAGCACTCCATATCCTCATCTTTTTAATGCCTTTCCCTTCAAGCTCTTTTACTACCATGGGCAATACATCAGTCTCAAAGGCCTGCAATTGATTCACATCCCGGAAAAAAAATGTCTCATTTGTCGTAATCCTCTCGTATAGTGCTGAAAATTCTTTATCCCTTGATGGAGAATATTTTAGAATATCTATATACTTTTCAAAGTCCTCATACCCATTATCTTCTATATATCTTGAGAGTCTGTTTTCGAGTAAACTCTTTTTATTATCTGAAAAAAAAATACCTGTACGCTCATAAATCATTTCCTTTAAGGCAGTAAACGCGTTATCGCTCATCTGAATGTTCTTAGATAATAACATTGCTGACCGCTCTGATCTTTCTGTATGCATCTATTGCAGCATCCCGTATCTCTTCATCCTTATGATTAAAGGCCAGTTTCAATGTATCCTCTGCCTCTCTTGCTGAAAGTTCTCCCAATGCCCATATGGACATCTTCTGAATCAGAAGGTCTCCTTTCTGTGACAGTTTTATTAAATAAGGTATGGCCTTTATAGCATTGAGTCTTGCTAATCCCTCTATCGCCTTATATATAATCCTGTCATTCCTGTCGGTAAGAAGGTTGATAAGGATATCAATGGACTTCTCTTTTGAATATCTCCCTGTCAGTTGTGCTACTAACATTCTGACCTCATCCTTTTCATCAGATCCGGCAGTTATAAGCACATCAAGCAATCCCGGTGCATTAAGTTGACTGAGTGTTTCTATACATGCCCTTCTTACGCGCCAGTTCTCATCACTTACCATGTGTTTTATAAGTTCAGCAGAATTTAAATGACCTAATATTCCGATGGCCTTTAATACAGCCTCTCTGACATATGATTTACTGTTTGACAGGTTTGATGTAAGCCCTTTAATAATTGAGGGGTCTTTATGTCTCTCTTCGATCTTAACCAGGGCATTTACTATCTCCCCTACCACATCCGAATATTCCTCTTCTTCAAGCCTGTTAAGCATTGACTCAACTGAACTTGTATCAGTTAATTCACCAAGGCCGCGGGCTGCTGCACTCCGGACATGTCCTTCTCCATATGAAAGCATATCTACTAAGAACTCTGTTGAATCTTTACCCCCTATCCTGCTCAATGCATGGAGTATCTCTATCTGAATATCCCTGTCCGAATCTATAAAAAGCGCTTTCAGGGCCTGAATAGCCATGCCGGACTTCAACATGCCAAGTACCCTGATAGAAACAAGTACCCTTGCACTATTTTCTTCCTGCAGTGATTTGATAAGCAGCTCTTCGTCTTTTAATTTCGTAAGTGCATCCATCGTTACTTGCACTATGGCAGCATTGTCTGTATCTGTATCTGTATCAGATATCAATTTCAGGATATAGACAGAACTTTTTGGATTTGTTATTAAAGAAAAGGCCAATATAAAATCCCTTTTCACTTCTGATTCATCTATGTCAATATCATTAACTGCTTCAGCTAAATAATCAAAGGCCCTGTCATTACCATACCTTTCTATTAATTTCTCAATATTCCCGTGTGTTAGTCTTAAAATACTCCCTATAGCAGCATTAAGAGATTCCGGTCTTAATGAATCAAGGGAATCCAAGAGACTTTCTATTGCCTTGTCCCCGCCGATTTGTCCTATAGCCTCAATCGAGGCAATCTGTAATTCTATATTGCCGGATTTGATTAACCCGGTAAGAGGTCTTATACTCCTCTTATTACCAATCCTTCCAAGGGCAACAACAGCAAAAAAGGCAACCCATTCATCGTCATTGAGCAGGTTTATCAGAGATTCCATAACTGTTGAATCTCCGATCCTACCCAGACCTTCAGCCGCAGAACTCCTTACATTCAGATTTGGGTCCTTTAACATCTCCAATAACAATGGTATAACCTCAGGCCTGTTTAATTTACCGAGGATATCCGATATCATCTTTTTTACATCTTCATCCTTAACTTTAATGTGTTCACCAAGGAGATCAATCCCAGTCTCCCCTATCTTCTCCAGGATCTCCTGGGCCATATTTCTGACAGCAACACGATCATTAAAGAGTAATGGCAGGACATTATATACAGTGACCTCATCTTTATATGCAATCAAGGCATCAATAGCTGCCTGTTGTACACCCTGGTCATCATCCTGCAGTGCCTTTATAAGAGGATATATTACCCTCTCATCCCTTATTCCGGTTAAAAACTCTATGGCATCCCGCTTGACAGAGCTGTCAGGATTTCTCAGCCGCTCTAATTGTTCCAGGATATCTTTGTCCGTAGTGGTCATCATGGCATCGATTTAATCGGAATTGTGCAAATATTCTTTAACTATCCATAATTATCAGTGTGACCTGACTAAAATCTTTGTTACAACCGGATCTATTCTCTGAAAATTCTTTATCTTGGCCAGATGGGATGTCTGCATAACCTCTCCACTTGCTATCAGCAGGAGACCTCTCCTGGTTTTTATGTCAGATGCAAGAATCATCCCCTCTTTAAGCTCTGAAATATCTATCTCAATGGAATCAGCCCCTGTCACTTCATGCTTTACATCCTTCAGCAGCTCTATAAATTTGTAAACATAGTTGGGATCAAAACTCTTTCCGGCCTCTTTTTCTAATTCATGTATAGCCCTGTCTGCTGAATATCTTTCATGACTCTCCCATGGATTTACGAGGGTATCGAAGGAATCAGCAATTGCAATAATCCTCGACCCTGCCGGTATCATCTCTCCACGTAAATTGTCCGGATAACCCAGTCCGTCATATCTCTCATGGTGATGCCTTATGATAAGGCAAATGTCTGAAAGTTTCTTTATCTGTTGCAATGCAGTCTGACCGAGGGAAGGGTGTTGTTGTAACAATGCCTTTTCAACTATATCAAGCTCATTTTCCTTCTTCTTCAATATCTTATCCGGAAAACCGAGTGTCCCTATATCCTGAAGCAAAGCGGCTACTTCTATGTTCAATACTTCATCAGTTGGTAACCCGATCTTCTCTGCAAGCCTTCTCGATAAGGCAGCGACTCTCTTTGCATGACCACCCAGATATGGGCTCTTCAGTTCCATCAACCCCGTAAACACCCTTACAACATCAAAGAAGTTCTGCTCGAGTTCTTTAAATAACATCTCCACTTCTCTTGTCCGCTCTGAGACCTTCTGCTCCAGGTTTGAGTTTAAATCCTTTAATATAAGGTTCTGTTTCTGTGTCAACTCGTGAAGGTATCTGTTCTCCTGTACAAGCTCATACTGGTGGATGCCGTCCTTAATGATAAGTTTAAGCTCATCATCATTCCATGGTTTTGTGATGAACCTGTAAACCTCCCCCCGGTTTATTGCGGCCATTGAAGTCTCCATATCAGCATATCCTGTAAGCATCATCCTGATTGTATCAGGTGTCCTTTTTCTTACCTCAGCTAACAGCGCTATCCCATCCATGCCCGGCATCCTGCAGTCAGACAGAATAAGTGTAATCTTTTCTTTATCCATAGTTAAAAGTGCCTGATTACCACTTGTTGCAGTAACTATCCTGAACCCTTCCCTTCTTAAAACCCTGTTAAGGGCATTCAGGATATTTTCCTCATCATCAACAAGGAGTATTGTATGTTTTGTGTCTGAATTATCGTTCATAACAGTCCTTACCAGGATGTTTATATCCTATTTCCCTTCGAGAACACTAAAGAACATATCAAGCACTGCAGGGTCAAACATCTTACCCCTCCCCTCCAATAATATCTTCTCCACTTCCTTAATCTCCAAGGCCCTCCTGTAAGATCTATTATTTGTAAGAGAATCATATACATCCAATATATGAACAATCCTCGATAAGAGTGGTATTTCATCCCCCTTTAAACCATCCGGATATCCGGCACCATCATAATATTCATGATGGTGCCTCACTATCTTTGCAACCTCCCCAAATCCATTTAAGAAAGATAGTACCTCCTCACCTATTACAGGATGTCTTTTAACCTCTACCCTCTCATCAGATGTAAGACTACCTGATTTATTAAAGATGCAGGAGTCTATTCCAATATTACCTGTATCATGTAGTTTTATCGCAAGATATAAGTCTTTAATACCTTTGTCTCCCAACCCAAGTCTTTTACCAACTTCTTTACCAATACGTGATATCTCTTCAACATTTCCAATTAGATTCAGGGTCTTTGTTTTCGACAGATAACTTAACATCTCGATCGTATTTACCACACCTTCCTCTATCTTATCTATCTTATCAGCTAATATTTTATTAACATGACTTAAGTATTCATTTTTACTTTCTATATCCTCTATTAATCTCTTATTGGTGTTTTCTAATTCATACCTCTCCAGTGCGTGTCTAACCTCAATCTTTAACAGATCATCTTCCCATGGCTTTGTAATGAATTTATATATTCCTCCGTCATTGATGGCAGATATGATTATTGAACTTTCAGCATATCCACTCAATATCATCCTGATTGCATCCGGCTGGAGATTCATAGCCTCCCTTAAAAAGGTAATACCATCCATCTCAGGCATACGATAATCTGATAGTATCAGATGTGCCTTTTCTCTTTTAAGGATATCCAGCGCATCAGCCGGATTATCGGCCTTTAATATATTATATCCATCTTTCCTGAATGCCCTGTATAAGGCATTTATTACGCTAGTCTCATCATCAACTAATAAGATGGTATATTTCACTCGAAAATCACCTTTGGTCACCCTCCCCCTCACCCCCTCCCATCAAGGGAGGGGGGATTTTCATAGCACCTTCTTAAAATTCTCATACTCAACGGGTATATAAACTCTAAACACAGTCCCCTTGCCCAGCTCACTATCCACTTTTATTTCTCCTCCATGTTTTCTGATAATCGCATACGCCACTGCCAGACCAAGACCTGTACCCTTTCCCACGGGTTTAGTTGTAAAGAACGGTTCAAATATCCTTGAAACATGTTCAGGTGCTATACCATTACCTGTATCACTAATCTCAACAATCGCATGATTGTCTTCAAAAAAGGTTCTTATCTTGATTGCCCCTTTCTCATTTATTGCCTGGGCAGCATTTACAAAGAGGTTCATAAAGACCTGGTTTAATTGCTGCGGATAACAAAGTACCTGAGGAATATCCCCATAAACTGTAATTACCTCAGCCTTGTACTTGAGCTCATTCCATACAATATTAAGTGTACTCTCTATCCCCCTGTTGATATCTGCATACTCTGGTTTATCAGAACCTATATGTGAAAATTCTTTAAGGTCCTTTACTATTTTGCTGATCCGTTTCATCCCTTCCCGGGTCTCTGATATAATCTCATCAATATCATTGAGAAGGAAGGACATATCGATACTATCCTCTTTTTCTTTCACAGCCCTGATTGAATTGACCAGGTTATTGTCAGATACATTGCTGTAGTTCAATAAAATAGTCTTATAATCGTTTAACACAGACTTTATATCTTTGATATAATCCTCTAATGTCTTTAGATTGCTTGATACAAAACCAGCAGGATTATTTATTTCATGTGCTATACCAGCAGCTAATTGCCCTACCGAGGCCATCTTCTCACTCTGTAGTAACTGGGCCTGTGCTTGCTGGAGATCGCTGTAGGCATCTTTGCTCATTTCTACTGCAATCCTGAGCTCTTCTGTACGCTCGCTGACACGCGTTTCCAGATCCTCATTAATCTGGGCAAGCTCGGTTATAAGCTGATGTACCTCCCTCATATCTTTTGCCACCATAACCATACCTTCAATCTTATCATTCTCATCTCTGATTACAGAGCCGTTTACCACTACCGGGATTCTATCCCCATCTTTGGTCAACATATAGAGGCCCTTATTCCTTATGCATCCCTCTTTAATAAGCCTTTTTATAAGTCCGAAAAATTGCAACTCTTTATCATCAAATAATCTTCCAACTGACATACCTTCAATATCTTTAAGTGTATAACCAAGTACATCCAGCGTAATATTATTGCAAAATCCAACTGTTGCATCAGGGTCGGTCACTATAAGGATATCAATCATGTTGCTTAATATATTTTCAAAATATTTCTGATCGCATATCATCTTTTTATCTCGCGCAGGACTTCTGATATCAATCTTGCCGCCCCCTTAAAGTCTTCACCTTTTGAAAAGAATCCACTGATACCGATCCCAGTTGCCTCTCTTTTCATTTCATCTGATGCACAAGCTGTAACCATTATTACAGGAATGTCCGGGTATAGCCTTCTTATCTCTCTCAATGTCTCAATACCATTCATATCAGGCATCTGCATATCGAGAAAAACAATATCCGGTCTCTCTTTTTTAACCTCCTCTAATCCATCCATGCCTGATGAGGCTGATCTGACATTATATCCATTCGCCATTAACCAGAACCTCATGGTCTCTGAATAGTCAGCCTCATCATCTATGAGAAGGATGCTAATAGACATGTTTACAATCCCCTCTCACCCTCTCCCCTTAGGAGAGAGGGAATAGCTCAACCCCAATCTCTGCAACAGACCCTTCTTCTGCTCCTCGAAGATCCCCTTATCGTCTCTTTCGGGATATTCATCAGATGACCCGGTATATAAAGGGAGTGTAAAGGTAAACTTACTCCCTACACCCACCTGGCTCTCGACCCATACCTTGCCTCCGTGCATCTCAACAAGGGATTTAACTATGGAAAGGCCAAGCCCGCTCCCTTTGATGTCAGTAGCATTCCTTCCTCCCACCTGCTCAAATTTCTCAAAGATCCTGTCTAAATCATCCCTGGATATACCGCAGCCATTATCGACCACAGAGCACTTTAAAAACTTGTTTGTGTCATTCCCTGATCCTGGAGGACTGACATTTACGCTCACCCTCCCACCCTTTCCTGTAAATTTTACTGCATTACCAACCAGGTTTGTCAGGATTTGAATAACCCTGTCTCCATCAGCATATATATCCGGTATTTCATCAGGCACCTTTGTAAAAAACCCGACACCCTGGCTTTCTGCCCATGGCGTAAGACTCTGGATTACATCATTCACTATATTTCTGAAATTAGCCTGCTCCTGATGAACAGCAAGCCTCCCTGCCTCTATCTTCTGAATATCCAGAAGGTCATTGATAAACTTTGACAGCCTTTCTATATTGCGCTTTATAAGCTGTAACATCTTCTCCTGCTGTTCGCTGACTGATCCGGCTGTTTTATCAACCAGAAGTGTAACAGCCTGTTTTACTGCCACGAGAGGTGTCCTCAGTTCATGTGTAACATGAGTTACAAAGTCCTTTTTCAGCCTGTCCAGCTCCCTCTGTTTTGTTATATCTGAAAGTACTGAAATCATACCAACAACCTTCCCTTCAATGTTATGTACAAGGGCTGTACTTGATTTAAGTACACGTTTTGTTTCGTCAGATCCTTTTAACTCGACCTCCTTTTCCAAATCCTCACCCACTACTGATGAAAGATCCTTAGACAGTACCACCATATGCTCATCACCCAGCCCTTCTGTAATATGACGGCCTGCCTTGTCTTTAAGGCCCTTACTGAATATCTTCTCTGCCTCATCATTCATCATCAGTATCCTGCCGTTATCATCAACCATAACCATACCAGCGGAGGAGCGGGACATTACCATCTCTGTCCGCTCTTTATCATGGGAAATCTGCCTCTTTTCCATCTCAAGCGTCATGGTGGCTATCTTCACCTTCTCCTCAATATCCTTCTTAAGATGTTCCATAATAATAGAAAATACACGCTTCTGATCTTCCGGTGATTTAACAGCCTTTGCTATAACCTTCCAGATCATAGCCTCAAGGCCATTCCCATGGAGGTCATTTATCCATTCCGCATCCCCTTTACCTGCCTCTGAAGCAATTGTCTCCCCATCCTTTATCCTTGCGTACTGAACAGTATTGACCCTGATATTCACTACCCCGCTTTCTGCTAATAATCTCTCCACTTCGGGTTCTTTTGAGGCAATAACACGAACTAAGTTTTTTATATCATCCTTTGTTACACCGGAAAGAAATGTAATAGTGTCTATCCCGGCTTTATCAAAAATATCAATGATCTCAGACCCCAACAAACCTATCTCATCGACAGTCTTATCCCCGACAACCAATTTATGTTCTGCTGTTCCTATGGTTAATTCCGGATTAGCAGAGAGATACTGTCTGACGTTGTCAAATGTATTATTCAGGGCCTGAACTATGATGGGATGGTCAGCAGAGTAGAGGTTAATCAAACCGAATAGTTTACCGAGCGACCTTATAATTGCAGAAATATCTGTCACCCATTCCTCTCCTTTAATTTCCCTTTTAGCCTGAACATGGCCTGGGTATGGAGCTGTGAAACCCTTGATTCTGTAACACTAAGAATCCTTCCAATCTCTTTCATAGTAAGTTCATTGTAATAGTAAAGGGATACTACCCTTTGTTCCTTTTCCGGAAGATGTTCTATTGCACTTTTTAATATATCTCTTGTATCTTTTGACAAGAGCAGGGTTAATGGGTCACGTTTCTCAGGCTCTCCTATACATTCTAGGATATCCCTGTCATTATCCAGGTGAATCCCAAGATCCTCTATACTGATCATTGCTGAGGTCTTGGCCTGGGCTATAAATTCCTGGTATTCTGCCATGGTCATCTTAAGCTCAGATGCAATCTCATCTTCTGTTGGAGATTTCCCGAGTTTTTTCTCGAGTTGAGCTACAGTCCTGTATAAAAGCCCTGCCTTTTCTTTAACAGAGCGTGGTATCCAGTCCATAGCACGTATCTCGTCAAGCATTGCACCCCTGATACGGAATTCAGCATAGGTCTTGAATAGTGTCTCCTTGGAGGGGTCATATTTATCCATAGCATCCATAAGTCCTATTATCCCTGCACTGATTAAATCATCAATGTCAATATCAGGCTGCAATCTGTGAGAAAGTCTGTAGGCCATATATTTAATCTTAGGCCCATATTCTTTTATCAACTTATCTCTGACCTCAGGGTCACCAATCCCCTTTTTACTTGTTGCACCTTTTGGTTTATACTCTACTACCTTATGGACGATCTTTTCCATTACTTCACCTCTCTATAGGGGTTAATACCATCATATTTCACTCCATCCTGTCTGGCCCATTAATCTCTTCCATAGAAACTGGATATTTCCTTTAAGATGAGGTTTTTCAGGCCAATCACATACAACCTTTGCAAGTGCAATAAAACACCGGCTTGCCTCTGACGCGGGATATATATCCAGGACTGATCTCTGTTCCATTACTGACTTCCCTACATGTTTATCCTGCAGAATGCAGCCTGAATAATCTATAGATATGTTAAGAAACCTGTCTGCTGCAGTACTAAGTTTGCGATAAACTTCATCACCTTCACCCGGGTCTCCTGCCATATTTACAAGGAGCTTAAAATGATCCTCACCATATTTTTTATGAAGCACCTTCATCATTGCATAAGCATCCGTTATGGAAGTCGGCTCCGGTGAGGCAATAACAATAATATCCTGAGCAGCAGTATTAAAATACATTACATTTCCTGAAATACCTGCTGCTGTATCAATAAGCATAATATCAAACGGATAATCAAGTTTATCCAGCTCAGTTAACAGGTTCAGCTTTTGCTGCGGAGAAAGATCAGAGAGTTCCTGAACTCCTGAACTTGCCGGTAAGATCATCATTTCACCAGGTCCTTTTATCAGCACATCTTCTATCCCGATATCGCCATTGATAACATTTTGAAGACTGTATACCGGCGTCAGCCCCAGCATAACATCAAGATTACCAAGTCCCA
>MHER01000048.1 GCA_001805205.1 Nitrospirae bacterium RIFCSPLOW2_12_42_9
CTAAAGGTCTGTCCCTACGTCTACTGTCCCTACGTCTACGCCCATTTTCATTGTCCTTTGTGTTAACATGTAACATGATTGTTTCATTCGAAAATCTCCCCACCTTCGCTGCTATCTTTTCAGTTCGTTAGATGTACGCATCATATCATCCGCAGTCTGGATGGCCTTTGAATTTATCTCATAGGCACGCTGTCCTATAATCATATTAACAAGCTCTTCTGCTATATTTACATTCGATGACTCTAAGAACCCCTGTGCAAGTGTACCAAAGCCTAATTCACCTGCATTACCGGTGACAGCTTCACCCGATGCCGCTGTTTCAAGGAACAGATTCCTTCCAATCGAATTAAGCCCAGAAGGGTTTGAAAATCTTGTAAGCTGGATTGTTCCAATCTCTGTCGGGATAGGATTGCCGGCCTGTAATACAGACACAATACCATTTGCACTGACCGTAATATTTAAAGTATCTGCCGGAATGGTTATAGCAGGTTCGACTGTATAACCATCCGATGTTACCATCCGGCCTGCATTATCCTTTTTAAATGCACCTGCCCTCGTGTATCCTGTTGTCCCATCCGGTAGTGATATCTGGAAAAACCCTTCACCCTCTATAGCCAGATCAAGGGCATTCTGTGTATTCTGGAAATCCCCCTGAGTAAATATCTTCTGTACAGCAGCAGATCGTACACCGGAACCGATCTGGATGCCTGCGGGTACCTGCGTGCCGGTGCCGGAAGGTGCGCCTGCCATTCTGATAGTCTGGTAGAGCAGATCCTGAAAATCCCCCCTGCTCTTTTTGAAACCTGATGTGTTTACATTGGCAAGGTTGTTGGAAATAATATCAATATTAAGCTGTTGTGCCTCCATCCCTGATGCAGATATGTATAATGCTCGCATCATAATACCTATCCCTCCTTGTTATTTATTCACCTGAAAATAGTTCTAAGTGCCCGTCTTCCCTGCAAAAATCGTAGGGACAAACCTTTAGGTTTGTCCGTTTCTTTGGACAGACCTAAAGGTCTGTCCCTACATCTCGCCCCTTTAATAAAGGGGGGTGAGGGGGGATTTTCCTTGTTATGTCCTGCCTATTTCATTGGCCCTTGCTGTAGTCTCATCTATTGTAGTCATCACCTTTCTGTAAGACTCATAACCCCTCAGCACCTCTATCATTGCGGCCATCTCTTTTACAGGGTTAACATTGGATAATTCAATAGCTCCTTGAACAACACTGTATCCTTCAGCAGGTTTCTCCCCCGTGCCTTTAAACACGTTATTATTGTCTTTCTGCAAGTTATATGGTTTATCAAAGTCCACAATCTTCAGTCTGTTAATCTCGGTCCCGTTAACAGAAACCCCGCCCTCAGGATCAATGACAACACTACCCTCCCCTAATACTATGGGGCCACTCTCACCCATGACCATATGTCCATCCATTGTTGTAAGGGTATTGGATGAATTTAGTGTAAAAGCGCCGCTCCTTGTGTACCGCTGGCCATCAGGGGTACTGACAACAAAAAAACCATCACCTTCTATTGCAAGATCCAAAGTATTCCCTGTCTGTTTTATTGCACCTGAACCGAAATCTGTAAAAATCCTGTCTATCTCTGTAAAAAACTTATCCCGGTGCGGATTATTTCCTAATGAAGCAGCCCCTTCTGTAGAAGACGGGGTATCTACTCTGAATATAGGCCTGTCAATCTTATACCCGGATGTATTAAGGTTAGCTACGTTATTTGAAATAACAGAAAGCAGCCTTTCATATGCAATTCCGCCTGAAAGCGCAGGATAAATTCCTCTATTCATGCAGGATATACATAAGCAAGCCCTGTGCCATTTATCTAAACGGAACGGAATATTTTATATCCTATTGAAATTGTGCTGTTTCTTAAAATGACTTGTTCTTAATCCCAGGTCCGGAAATCAAGAATACAGGAATTTTCTGCCTACCGGATAAATCCAATATTGCCTACTATTATTTTCCGACAAACATCGCAAGGAAATTATTTAAATTCTAATAAGTTACCTCATGGCAGCTACCTAAAGTCTCTATTGCCTGCACCGATAAAACTCTTGCAAATTATGGCACAAAATACCGACATACAGCCCGTGTATACAATACGGGTAGCCTCAAAAATTACAGGGGTCTCTCCAGGTACAATACGAGAATATGAACGCCAGGGTCTATTGCGATCCCACAGGGACTCCCAGAATAACCACAGGCTCTTTACCCATGGAGAATTAAAATGGATTACACAGGTCTGGAATCTTATACATAAAGAAGGTCTTAATTACGAGGGAATACGGAGGCTCTTATTGACAACCCCATGCTGGAAGATACTTAAATGCCAGACTGAATATAAAGAAAAGTGCAGGGTTTATACTGAAAACAGGTTCTCATGCTGGTCTTTTGATATATTTCCTGAATGCTGCACAGAAAATAACAGAAGTTGTCAAACCTGTAAGGTATATACAATGGCTCAGGAAAATCCGTATTTAATATCAACTAATGAAAGCGGGTGAGCTGTCAGCTTAATTCAGGCAGGAATACCAGGGATGCAGAGAATTATATAAGATGGATATATTTCTTCCATTAGGAATAATCGTAAGTATAGGTGCTATCCTTGTAGGTCAGGCATTGGAGGGCGGCCATGTCGGATCTATTACTCAGTTTACCGCGTTTCTTATTGTTATAGGTGGCACCATTGGTGCAGTAATGGTCAATTACCCCCTGAATACATTTATGAATGCCTTCAAGCTGGCCATCGGTGCCGTATTCTCCAGCAAGATCGATTACGAGAGCGTCATAACCCAGCTTGAGAATTATGCCCAGGTAGCAAGGAAAGAGGGAATCCTCTCACTTGAATCAAAGCTTAAGGATGTAAAGGACCATTTCCTGCGTCGGGGACTCCAGTATGTTGTTGACGGGACTGAACCTGAAACCCTTGAGAAGATACTTGGGATAGAGATGGCCTATGAAGAGGAACGTGAGACACTATCAGCAAAGGTCTTTGAAACCGCCGGTGGATTTGCCCCCACGGTAGGAATACTCGGAGCTGTCCTTGGATTAATCCATGTTATGGAAAACCTGGCAGACCCTAGCAAACTCGGGGGCGGTATCGCCACTGCATTCGTTGCAACTGTCTATGGGGTAGGCTCTGCAAACCTCCTGTTCTTACCCCTGGCAGGAAATATAAAGATCAAGATCAGGGCAAGGGGAGTCTTAAAAGAGCTTATGATAGAAGGGCTGATGGCTATTGCAACAGGTGAGAACCCCAGGTTATTAAGGGAAAAATTAGAAGGGTTCCTTGAGAAGTCCAAGAACAAGGAAACAAAAGAGGCAGCCGGGTAGGAGCGACTCTCATGTCACATAAAAAGAAAAAACATGAAGAGCATGAAAATCATGAGCGGTGGCTTGTGTCATATGCAGATTTTATAACACTGCTCTTTGCCTTTTTTGTTGTGATGTATTCAACATCCTCTGTTAATGAAGGGAAATTCAGGGCAGTCAGTGATTCTGCTCAGGGTGCCTTTAATCCTTCAAGCTTAACTGCAAAACGTTTGGAGATTGGACCCAAGTTCCAAACTTCAGAGAAATATACTGCCAGGATAGAACAGGTAGCAGTAATCAAACAGGTTTTTAAAGATATGGAAAAGAAAAATAATCTGAATATATTTCAGGACAGCCGTGGAATAGTAATAAGGATAACAGACACTGCGTTATTCGACTCCGGGAGTGCAGATATAAGAAACGAGGCAACCGGGGCAATTGATAAATTAGGTGAGATACTTTCCCCCATGAAAGAGAATATTCATATCGAAGGGCATACTGATGATATTCCCATGAACAGTATTCAGTTCCCATCCAACTGGGAGCTCTCATCCGCAAGGGCAACAAGCATAGTAAGAAGATTCATCTCCCATGGTGTAAATCCTTCAAGGCTCACGGCAATTGGTTATGGTGAATACAGACATATTACAGGAAATGAGACAGAAGAAGGGAGAGGGAAAAACCGGCGTGTGGATATAGTAATACTGAACGAAGACCAGGCAAATAGTGAACATGTGTTTGCTAACCCATTTGCTAATCTGAAGATAGAATAAAGGGTGGAATAGAGAATGCAGGGAGATACACACAACATCCTCATAGCCGATGACGACCCTGCGATACAGAGGCTCCTTAAAGACTTCCTGGAGGGTCTCGGTTATAAGGTTACATCAGCGATGGACGGGGATACTGCAATAATGGAGCTTCAGAAGAATCACTATGACCTTCTTATCTCAGATGTAATAATGCCCGGGACAGACGGTATAGCCCTTATAAAGATTATCAGGGGAATGGGGAGATATCATAATCTTCCAATCATTATGCTGTCCGGCAAGAGCAATACCCCTACTAAAGTAGCTGCCTTCGAGTCCCTCGCAGATGATTATGTAACTAAACCCTTTGACTTTGATGAGATCGGATCGAGGGTTAAAACACAGTTGCGCCTGAAGCAGCTCCAGGAGAATCTCGAAGAGAAAAACAGGCTGCTCCTCTACCGTAATCTGGAGCTTGAGGCCCACCTCGAGGTCGCAAAACATATCCAGCAGCAGCTCCTCCCCCTCGATGTTAAAGAGATATACGGTATCAGGATAAGTTCCATATATAAACCGGTAGACAAGGTGGGTGGCGACATATTTGACCTGCTCCCCTTTGGAAATGGCAAGATCGGGATCTTTATCGGTGATGTCTCCGGTCATGGTGTACCATCAGCATTCCTAAACATCGTGCTGAGGATGCTGATCCACTCCATTGCTAGAGAAGAGGCAGTTTCACCATCCCGCATGCTTGAGAAGATTAACAATGCAATAATGCCATATCTTTCAGAGGAAGATTTTATCACAGCATCATACGGGATAATTGATGTCAACCACAGGGTATTATATTCTGCTTCAGCCGGCCATCCGAAGGCGATAATCTTCCGCGGGAAAGAAAATAGGACAATATTCATGAATGGCAGCGGCCCATGTCTGGGCATTCTGGAAGGGGTGGCATATGAAACCCATCCGGTCAGACTCCTCGCAGGCGACAGGCTTATATATTACACCGATGGATTAATAGAGGCAAAATCCCCCGGAGGTAAGATGCTGGGTACGGAAGGTCTGTGCAGGATGATAGAAGGTTCTGTGGAGGCCAACGGACCAGGTGATATAGCAGCAGGGATTGCCAGCAGGATAGAGAAGTTCGCAGGAGTGGATTCATATGAAGATGACCTGACTGTACTCTGCCTCGAGATTGAAGACGCCTTCTATTATAGCTGGTACACGAAGTATATCAATATACAGGCTGCAATAGATATATTGCTCAAACCTTTGACATCGGAGAAGAGGATAGATTTAAAGGATATAAAGAAGGTACGGGTCGCCCTGCATGAGGCGCTGTCCAATGCCATTGAACATGGCAACCTCCAGATACCGGCATCACTGAAAGAGGGCGGCTGTGTCGAAGATTTATTTGAGAGATTAAAGGGGGAGCGGATGGCCAATGCTGTATATGCAAGCAGGAAGATTACAGCAGGTTACATTAAACATGACAATGATATTACCTATTGCATCAAAGATGAAGGCCCTGGTTTTGATTATAAAAATGTATATGACCCAACATCACCTGATAACATACTCAAGTGCTACGGCCGCGGCATCGTATTAATGCGGATTTGCATGGATGAGGTCTCCTTTAATGAGAAAGGAAATGAAATAAGACTTGTTAAAAATTTTCCAGTCCAGGTCTTAACTTAATAAATTTGAAACCGATAAAATGGCTACCATAAAACAGGTATTTTCATAAACCCCTGAGAGGGACAAATGAACTGTGAGGTAAAAGAAAACAAGATTTTAATACATCAGGCTGAACTGGATATATACGATACCCAGGTGCTGAAGGAAAAGATATCTGCTGTGGCTGCTGCGAATAATAATTCTGTCATCCTTGACTTACAGAGGGTAGAGGCCATCTCAACTCCGGTAATACAGGTGCTGATGGCCGCAAAGAAAGGGATAACTGACTTCAGGATATTGAATATAAATGATGGTGTTACCATGAATCTCAATCTCTTTGGATTCTCCTTATGAAGGCATACAACATACTTTTGGCATCACTTCCTGCTCTCTTAATAACCATCTTTACTCTGCATGGATGGGGAATGGCAGCAGGGACTATGTTAGCCTTAATATCCGGTACTACTTCTTATCTCATTACAAAGAGGTGGTGTAACACAATGGATAAAGAGATAAAGGATAAAATAGAAGTTAATAAAAAGGAGTCACTGGCCCTGCTCCATCCTGCACAGGATACTGCTCACTATGGAATAGAGTTGATCCCGATCCTTATACAGAATCTGCAGAATATAACAACCCAGACCGAAAAGGCCGCTATCGAGATAGGTGATGCCTTCAGAAAGATTATAGAAAAAGCAAAAGAGGGGGCGGAAGAGGCGAATACAGTTGTGAACTACTTTATAGGTACAACAGACAGGGGATTTGGTGAGTCATACGTACATAAAATAGTCAAGATAAATGAGGATGCAACAGCGAGTGTACTGGACATCCTGAATGAGATGTCGAAGATGAGTCAGGAATTTTTAGGAGAGATGCAAGTCATATCTAATAATTTTGATGGGATATCCAAATTTGTCTCTGAGATCGAGTATATAGCAGATCAGACAAATCTCCTCGCATTAAACGCGGCCATAGAGGCTGCGCGGGCAGGAGAACATGGAAGGGGATTTGCTGTAGTTGCTGATGAGGTTAGAAAGCTCGCAAATAAATCAACAGAGACATCTGTCAATATCAATAAGATAGCAAAGTCATCGAGGGTTACTATAGAAAATATAAATAAAAACATGAAAGGGAGGATCAGCTCGGATATCAAAAAGATAGAGGCATCTGATCAGATATTGAGAGATGTAACAGAAAAGTTCAGGGAATCTATCACCAATATCTCTGATGCCATGCAGACCCTTACAAGCAGTTATAACATCATAACAGGTGATATAGAAAATGCACTTTATGCATTACAGTTCCAGGATATTACACGCCAGGAGATTGAACATGTTACAGAACCGATGGACAAATTAAAGGAGAGACTTATTAAGATAGCAGGGAACAGCGGGCAGGTATCAGAGTTAAAAAAAGGTATATTAAATGACTTAAAAGACATTTACACAGTGGATAATGAGAGGGATGTGCTTAACAACCTGAAAGGGGATAACATGTGTGAGAATGCAGCAGTGGCAGCTACCACTAATCTTGGAAATAATGTTGAACTATTTTAAACAAAATATATGGGGGATATAAAAATGGAATGCAGCGTCAGGGAAAACAATGGCAGGTCAATTGTTGTTGTCCAGGGTGACATGGATAATGAACATGCCGTATCAATCTTCCGTGAAACCATGCTTGCACTGCTCAAGTCAGGCAAAAGGGATGTGGTAATTGACATGAGCAAGGTAGAGAGTATCAACAGTCATGGGATTGGCAAATTGCTCCTCTTTTATAAAAAGTTTAAAGAAGCCGGCGGAGAGATCAAGATAAGCTCCCTCGAGGGACATACAAAAGAGGTCTTCGAGACATTGATGCTGGACAGATTGTTTAAGATTGAATAATTGCAAGGAGGATATACAACATGGGAAAAAACATTCTGGCAGTTGATGACTCTGTTACCATGCGGCAGACTATATCCACTACCCTTGAGAAGGAGGGTTACAGCGTGACACTTGCCAACGACGGGATGGATGCAATAAGCAAGCTTAATGGCAACAAATACCATGTTATTGTTACTGACATTAACATGCCAAATATGGATGGAATACGGTTTATCCAGGAGGTCAGGAAGCTGGCATCTCACAAGTTCACTCCTATTATAGTACTGACAACTGAATCGCAGCAGGAGAAGAAGGAAGAGGGAAAGAATGCCGGGGCTACAGGCTGGATAATAAAACCCTTCAAGCCTGAACAACTTATAGCAGTAGTAAAGAAGGTGTGTCCTTAATGGAAGATATAGAGAAATTAAAAGAGACCTTTTATTCAGAGGCAGACGACATTCTTAATAATCTGGATGAGCTCCTTCTGAACCTTGAACATGATCCTGGAAACAGAGAGACCATAGATGCAGTATTCCGCAATATGCATACCCTCAAAGGGTCATCCGGTATATTTGAATTTCACTCCATAGAGAGGCTTGCACATGCATGTGAAGACCTGCTTGATTTCATGAGAACAGTGCTTGCATTGAGCGAAGCGAAAAAAGAGGATGCAGGGGAAGTCAGCTCTGAGAAGATGATTGATACCCTATTTGTGGGACTTGACCAGATAAAGGATATGCTCTCCCATATCCAGGCCGGCCAGGGGACAACAGGGATAGCTTATGAAGATACAGTTAAAAATATAAGGGCCTTATTACCGGAGAAAGACCATCAGGAGGTAGCATCTAATTCTATCCGTGACTCCGGCTTAAACAAGGCATTCTTAAGGAGCATTGAAAAATCGCACAGAGATACCATTATTGAACATTTAAGGAGTGGGAAAAGGGTATTCCAGGTCTCTATAGCCTTGAGCAAATATTGTTTCTACAAGGGTATGGACCCCCTTCTCCTCCTGAAGAATCTTTCAGCAGGAGGGGATATATTGTTTATCATTTCTTCAACAGAACACCTCCCCTCGCTCGATGAATTAAACCCCTTCATGCTCTATTTAGATGATATATGGTTAATATTATCTACTGAACAAAACTGTGAATTTATAAATGACGTTTGTGAATTTGCCCTTGCGATTGGTGATATAACAGCCCACAGTATAACCGGGGATGATGTCAATGCTGCAATCCCGGCAAATCTGCCGGCAAATCTGCCGGCAAATCTGATTGATGCAGACCATATTGAAAGCACAAACCGGATATCCCGTGAAGATGACTGGGGTATGGAGGGTAATGGGATTAATATGCCCGAGTCTGCAGCAGACTCATCAGGGCTTAAAAACATATTTTTTGAGTTTATGGAGGAGTCAAACTCCTATTTAGCGGAGATAGAATCTTCGATACTCCTGTTAGAAAAGAAAAAGGATGACCTTAATATAGTTAATGAGATATTCCGCCCCTTCCATACGATAAAGGGTAATTGCGGTTATCTCGGCTTTAAAGAGATAGGGCGTGTCTGCCACTCCATAGAGACACTCTTAGATGGTGTAAGAAATAGCACAATACCTGTTAATCAGAATATTATAGATATACTTTTAGAGACAGTCGATGCAGTAAAGAGACTCAGACTAAGCCTGCCTATGAGTGTAAAGGATAGATTTGGCCTTACAGATGCTGAGCTGAGTCAATATCTGCAATACGATGTTATTGATGCCCGGCCGCTTATACAAAAGATTGATACACTCTTGAATCTTAGTTCCACCATTAAAGACCAAAAAAGCCCCCCCAGGATCGGTGAGATACTGCTGGCAACAGGTGATATAACAGAAGATCAACTCAATCGTGCCCTGAAACTACAGGAAAGGCGCTTAGGAGAAATCCTGGTAGACGAGGGGATCGTACCTGAAGATAAGGTAAAGACCGCCTTAGAGATACAGGAATACCAGAAGACCAATGTGAAGGCGCCTGCAGGCGCTATAAAGGTAGATACAGAAAAGGTTGACAGCCTTGTAAATCTGGTGGGGGAACTCGTAATAACCCAGACTCTGATCAGGGAGAATCCCTCGATCGCACAATTTGCAGGCCAGGGCATTCAAAAAGACATATCCCATCTCGGGAAGATAACGAGAGAAATACAGGATCAGGTCATGTCCATGCGCATGCTCCCCTTAAAACAGACATTCCAGAAGATGATGAGAGTTGTAAGGGATGTTGCAAAGAAGGCAGGGAAAAATGTAGATCTCATAATATCCGGTGAGGATACTGAGCTTGACAAAACTGTGATTGAAGAGATCAGCGACCCGCTCGTACACATCTTGCGAAATGCAGTAGATCATGGAATAGAATCACCTGAAAAAAGGAGTCAAAAGGGTAAACCTGAAAAAGGGGGCATATATCTCTCTGCATTTCACAGAGGGGGTTCTATTGTCATAGAGATAAAGGACGATGGACAGGGGCTTTGCAAAGAAAAGATTCTGCGGAAGGCAGTTGAAAAGGGACTCCTCGAAGATGCTGTTGAGATAACAGACCAGCAGATATACCACCTGATATTTCAAGCCGGGTTCTCCACTGCAGAAAAGGTGACAGATATATCCGGCAGGGGTGTCGGTATGGATGTGGTACGGAGAAATATCGAGAAACTGCGCGGCCGTATAGATATACAGAGCAAAGAAGGTTCCGGCACATCCATCTCTATCACACTTCCGCTCACCCTCGCGATCATAGACGGGATGGTCGTGCAGGTGGGATGCGAGAAATATATCATCCCCACCCTCTCCATAGAGGAATCATACAGACCAAAGCATGAAGAGATTATCACGGTACAGGAGAAGGGCGAAATCTGCAATCTGCGCGGATCACTTTTGCCTCTGATACGTTTAAGTGAACTTTACAAGATCGAACCAAGATATAAAAAACCATCAGAGGCTTTATTGGTGGTGGTAGAGAGCGATGGTATGCGGGCGTCCATAATGGTAGATGAACTTGTTGGTCAACAGCAGGTCGTCATTAAGACACTAGGCGATACATTTAAAAATATAAAAGGTATTGCCGGAGGCACTATTTTAGGAGATGGAAAGGTAGGACTCATATTAGATGTAAGGGGGTTGATAGAGTCCGCTTTATTTTAACCACCCCGCCATGGATGGCGGGAAACTAAAAGGAGGGAAGGAAGATGCAGATGACAGTTGGAAAAAAACTTATATTGGGCTTTGGAAGCCTGATAGCCCTGTTCGCCATTATAGGTATTGTAATTACCGTGATGGTGACAAAGACCGCAAACATCACGGAGCAGACACTGAATGTACGGTATCCGACGGTGTACACATCTACGTCGCTATTGAAGAATTTAGAGGGTTCATTAGCAGCACTGCGTGGTTATATGTTAACGGGAAACACCCTCTTTAAGGAGCACAGGAGCGAAGCAATTAAGGGAATGGGTGAACATCTTAAAGAACTTGATGGGTTATCCGAGAGATGGACAGTACAGGCGAATAAGGAAAAACTGGGTAAGATTACGGGTATGTACGAGCAGTTTGCAGAGTTCCAGAAAGAGGTAGAAGCAGTCACACGCACAGAGGCCGCTAACAGGATGGTAGAGCATGATGGTAAGATGATGAGATATGACATCTTTCTGCTTGCTACAAAGCCGGCCCCCCTTGCGAATTCCATGAGGGAGTTATTAAATGAGTTGGTCGAAAATCAACAATCCCTTGTTGCCGAGGACAAGGCAGCGACCCTATCTCTGCAAAACCGGACAAGGCTCTTTACAATAATCCTTGTACTGATCGGCATGGGTATAGCCTCCTTCACCGCTGTATTTCTAACCAGGAATATCAAGGGCCTCCTCACTACTACAGTAAATAACCTGACTGACACCGCAACACAGATGGCCTCTGCATCCACGCAGGTCTCATCTTCAAGCCAGTCAGTGGCGCAGGGGGCCACAGAGCAGGCATCATCCCTGCAGGAGACCTCCGCCACCCTCGAGGAACTCGCCTCTATGTCAAAGCAGAATGCAGACAATGCAAAACAGGCCAATCAGATAGCACAGGAGACGAGGAATGCAGCAAATGACGGGTCAAAGTCAATGGAACAATTAGAGAGTGCGATGACTGCCATCAATGAGAGTTCCGATAAGATCTCAAAGATTATAAAGGTGATAGAGGAGATAGCATTCCAGACAAACCTCCTTGCCCTGAATGCAGCAGTGGAAGCAGCACGTGCAGGTGAACATGGCAAGGGATTTGCCGTAGTCGCAGAAGAGGTCAGAAATCTTGCACAGAGGAGTGCATCGGCAGCAAAAGACACGGCTTCACTGATAGAAGAGAGTGTCAATAAGACCCAGAATGGCACCCAGATCACAAAAAAGGTGGGGGAATCGCTCGGCAATATAGTGACCAATGTAAAGCGTGTCACTGATTTAGTGGCCGAGATCGCGGCTGCCAGCCAGGAACAGTCCGAGGGTGTCAATCAACTTAATACCGCTGTCAACCAGATGGACTCGGTAACACAGCAGAATGCAAGCTCGGCCGAGGAGTCTGCTGCTGCGAGCGAGGAGCTGTCAGCCCAGGCAGAGGGCCTGACAAAGATAGTAGATGACCTGACACAGATTGTGGGTGTATCAGCCAATGGAAATGGCCATTATTCATCTCCCGCGAATACGAACAGATTCCATCAAATAACAGGTCTTAAGAGACACAAGGAAGAACCTGTTGCAGTAGGGACAGCGTCTCACTCTGGACATGCCCCAAAGAAGTCTGCAAAAAAGCCGCTACAGAAGGGGGCTCCAGATGATGCCATTCCTATGGATGACGAATCCTTTAAGGAATTTTAACAAAGGGGGAAACTGACATGACTACCGCAGTAGAGACTATAAATAATTTAGATACATCTGCACTTGAAGGGAAATATCTAACATTTATATTAAATCGCGAAGAGTATGGCCTGGAGATACTGAAGGTTCGTGAAATAATAGGCCTGATGGATATTACGCCGGTCCCCCAGACACCCGCATTCATGAAGGGGATTATAAACCTCAGGGGGAAGGTTATCCCAGTAGTAGACCAGAGACTCAAATTCGGCATGCCGGCAGCAGAATATACAAAAGAGACCTGTATCATCGTTGTAAATATAGATAACAGATTGATGGGTATAATAGTTGATACTGTATCAGAGGTACTTGATATAGCAGCAAAGGATATTGAACCTGCGCCTTCTCTCGGCAATAAAATCAAGACAGACTTCATCCTCGGAATGGGAAAGATAAAGGGTAAGGTCAAGATACTCCTCGACATAGACAAGGTATTGACACTTGAGGAGTTGGCAATGCTTAATAATTAATGGCCTCGTAAAAAGTCAAAAATTCTCCCTCTCCCCATGATTGGATATCGGGAGAGGGTTGAGGTGAGGGTAAATCAGGACTTCAAAATGGGTACAGGAAATCTTAATACATATAGGGATATAAGCAGACCCGCAAACTCTTCTATAATTTCATCCTCAAGCGCCGTACAGATTTCAGAACAGGAATTTGGGCTTTTCCGGCAGCTTATCTATAATAAGAGCGGTATTAATCTAAACCCTACCAAGAGAAATCTTCTCCAGACAAGGCTTGCCAAAAGACTTCGCCAGTTAAAATGTGAATCCTTTTCTCAGTACTACAGATACGTCAAGAATGATACTACAGGAGAAGAATTAATAGCCATGCTGAATGCCATTTCAACGAACCTTACAAAGTTCTTCAGGGAAGAAGAACACTTTAACTATCTCAATAACACTGTACTCCCTGAGCTGATCTCAGGGAAACATAAGAATGGCAAGAGGCGTTTGAGGACGTGGAGTGCCGGCTGCTCCTCGGGTGAGGAGGCATATTCGCTTGCTATTACTATACTTACCCATATAGAGACCACACTTACCTGGGATCTGAAGATACTTGCAACAGATATATCTACTGATATCCTGAAAAAGGCATCGGATGGTATCTATGAAGAGGAGAAGATAAATGTTATGCCTAAAAACATTTTGAGCGAATTTTTCCTGAAAGGAGACGGGGAATACAATGACTACTATAAGGTGAAGCCTGTCTTGCGGAATATAGTAACATTTCGCAGGCTGAATCTTATAGATGAGACTTATCCATTTAAGGGGAGATTCGATTTTATCTTTTGCAGGAATGTCATGATATATTTCGACAAGAAGACTCAGGAGGGGATTGTCAACAGATTTTACAATCATCTTGAAGAAGGCGGCTATCTATTTATCGGCCACTCTGAAAGTCTGAGCGGAGTCAAGTCTTCATTCAAATATGTCATGCCTGCTGTTTACAGGAAAGATGAGGGAATAAAAATATGATTGATACACTCAACAACAGAAAAATAAAAGTCCTCATTGTTGATGACTCGGCTGTAGCACGAAATATCCTTGTCCAGGGTCTTCGCCAGTACCCATTTATAGAGGTATTAGGTACTGCCCCTGACCCTTATGTGGCCAAGGATAAGATTATTGCCTTAAACCCTGATGTGCTGACACTGGATGTAGAGATGCCGAGGATGGATGGCCTCACATTCCTTAAGAAGATTATGGATTACCGGCCTATGCCGGTAATCATGGTAAGTTCCCTTACCAGGAGGGGGTGCGAACTTACCCTGAACTGCCTTGAGGCAGGCGCGTTTGATTTTATCACAAAACCAGAAATAGATGTGGCAGATGGGATAGAGAGGATGATAAGCAATCTGGCTGAGAAGATAAAATTCGCTGCCAAGTCCAGGATAGCAAAGAGGGGCATATCGTATAGTAAAATGACACAGGTAAAGCCTGTACCCTCCTTTGCAATGATAGAAACTACGAATAAGATTATTGCAATTGGCGCCTCTACAGGAGGTACCGAGGCTATCAAGTGTGTGCTTGAAAGGATGCCTGCTGATTCACCGGGTATCCTTATCACACAGCATATGCCGGAAAAGTTTACAACGTCCTTTGCAGAGAGATTAAACAATCTTTGTCACATAGAGGTTAGAGAGGCAAAGCATGGGGATAGTATAATACCAGGTCTCGCCCTTCTTTCACCGGGCAATTACCATATGGCTCTAAAAAGGAGCGGGGCAAGATACTTTGTTGAAACTCACCAGGACCCGCCTGTGAATGGGCACAGACCTTCTGTAGATGTGATGTTTGAGTCTGTAGCAAAGTATGCGGGTAGTAATGCCTTAGGGGTCATTATGACAGGGATGGGTGGTGACGGTGCAAAAGGGCTTTTAACAATGAGAGAAAATGGTGCAAGGACTATTGCCCAGGATGAGGAATCATCCGTTGTATTCGGTATGCCAAAGGAGGCCATAAAGCTTGGCGCAGCAGAAAGTATAACCTCCCTGTCCCTGATAGCGGATGAGATATTCAAGTTGCTGCGCAAAGATAGCGCTGCAACCGTTGGTATATAGTCCCACCCTATCCCTCCCCCATTAAGAGGGAGGGAAGAAGGGAAGGGGTCCAGTAGCAAGTAAACTATGGATTTAGAAAAATACCGTCAGATATTCCTTGATGAAACCACAACAGAGATCAATTCTTTAGAGAGTCGCATCCTCAGGATTGAAGCTGCAACTTCTTCAAATATTGGGGCAGATATTGAGGCTCTAAATGTAATCTTCCGTTTATTTCACAGACTGAAGTCATCTTCTGCAATGATGGGATTGAACAACTTCAGCGAGCTATCCCACCGCTCAGAGGACTTACTATCCCTGATAAGAGAAGGCAAGATCGCGGTAGAAGGCTCTGTAATCAGTGTACTCCTCTCCGTTGTCGACACCATGCGTAATCTTATAAGAGAGACCGAAGGGGGCAACATCGAAGGGTTCAGACCGGTAGATTTACTGGCCAGGTTAAAGCAGATCTGCAAGGACAATGAAAATGTCATTCCCACGCAAGATGTAGGGACAGACCTCACACAAGATGTAGGGACAGACCTTCAGGTCTGTCCAAAAGAAATGGACAAACCTAAAGGTTTGTCCCTACGCAGAAATGACAATGGGTCAGAGGTATTTCCAGAGGCATCTTCCGATGTCTCCGCAGCCCAGATCCATCATGGATTAAATGTAATAAGGATTAACGAGGCCGATTTAAATGACCTGATAGATATGGCCGGAGAGATGATATCAACCATATCAGAATTGGACAGGGTGATATCTTTTCTCGGGAATATCTCTTCATTAAAAGAGGTACAGGTTGTCAATCATAGCATAAGCAGCATAAAACGTAAGGCAGATAAGCTTTCCGTTAATATACATAATCAGCTTCTCAGTTCAAAGATGGTCTCTGTAGGGGAGGTATTTGAAAGGCTCAAGCGTGTCACCCATGATCTCTCAGTCAGGACAAACAAATGTATGCAGGTAGTAATGAATGGTACTGAGATAGAGATGGACAGGGCTATTGTGGACAAACTATTTAATCCCCTCCTCCATATTGTCAGGAATGCGGTTGATCATGGCATAGAAACCGATGAAGAGAGGTTAAAAAGCGGGAAGTCGCCAATCAGCACAATTAATTTATCTGCCACCCTTGAAGGACATTTTGTAACTATCTCAGTTGAAGATGACGGAAGGGGAATAGATATAAACAGGGTAAAGAGAGAGATCCTGAAGAGGGGGCTCCTTGATGAAAAAGAGAGCGGGACCATTTCAGAGAATGAGATCATGAGTTATCTGTTTCAACCTGGTTTCAGTACTAAAGAGGAGGCGACAGATATCTCAGGGAGGGGTATGGGGCTTGATATAGTTAAAGAAAATGTAAAGGAGCTCAAAGGGAAGATTGATATATCCACTAATAATGGATGCGGAACCACTGTAAAGATCACAATCCCGCAGACATTATCAATTATCCGCTGCCTTCAGGTATTTATAGGTGCAGAGACCTATTCCATACCTATTGAATCCATTATGGAGATTATCCCTTATAATTCCAATGCACTCATGACTGTTCAGGAAAGACCTTTATTACTTTACCGGGGATCACCTGTGCCAATGGCCGACTTATATGAAACCCTCAACATCCAATGCAGGAAGGAATCCATTACCTCTCATGTAATCATCGGTAATAAAGACCTGAGGATTGCAATCTCTGTCAGTGAAGTAGTTGGTGAACAGGATATATTAATAAAACATTTAGGCGACTCTTTTCCCGGCGTAGCAGGCATACTGGGGGTTGGTATGCCGGGTGGCGGGAAGCTCTCTTTAATTATAGATACAGATTTTCTATTGCAGCGCTATCACCCTTCCCTCCCCCTTAAGGGGGAGGGCTATGGAGTGGGTGCAGGAGTTTCCCTATGACAAAACCTATGCTTAATAACGAGCAGATTTCCAGATTAGATTCTATTGCGAGGGTTGGGGGGGATAAGATAGGCAGTGCACTATCTAAATGGACATCTACGGATATTATTACGAAAAGTTCTCATGCCTCAATAGTCCATTACTCACAACTGTTAGAACCTTCCTTCTCCCCGGAAGATCTGATAA
>MHER01000049.1 GCA_001805205.1 Nitrospirae bacterium RIFCSPLOW2_12_42_9
CAAATTTATAGAACTATAATTACATTTAAGTTACATATCTCCATGTAACGATATACCTGAGTATGCCCACGCTCAGGCACAATAACCCCATGCACTTAACTGTATTCCCATAGTTTGCCATAACTCTGCCCCAAAATACCTAAATCTCTCAGCAGGCAGTGGCTGGTGTACCTTTTTGTAATATTAGTGTCTGAATCACAATGATTTCACCTTAGCACTTGACAATGATTCATCATATCTGTATATAATTTATGATTAATTCAATCAATTTTTGTGGTGACAAATTTATCCTTAATAAAGGAAGGGGGTGGGAGGAGGCAGATAAAATAGGTACCTTAATACTGTAAAGATTTTTTTTAGTTTAAATTAAACAACAAACCAAAGAAGGAGGAGTATAGAATGTCTAAAGGTCTAAAGGTTATCACTATGGCATTTATTTCTGTATTTTTTGTAGTCTTCACTTTTGCCATGTTTGCAACTAACAGTATGGCAGCAGGCGATGCAGCAAAAGGGGATAAAATCTTCAAGGCAAACTGCGTGGTTTGTCATGGCGATAAAGGTGATGGTAAAGGCCCGGCAGCAGCAGGCATGACCCCGCCGCCGAGAAACTTCACCAGTCCAACTGATATGAAAGGTATTGATGACGCAAGACTCCATAAATCCATTGTTGAGGGAAGGCCAGGGACCCCAATGGTAGGTTTTGGGAAGACACTTAAGCCGGCTGATATCGATGATGTTATTGCGTATGTCAAGACCTTTCTTAAAAAATAGTGATAGAACCTGAATATTTAAAATAATAAAAGCCCTGGGGTAACACTCAGGGCTTTTATATTTAAGGAGTCTATTTTGGGCAGGGTCACACAATTTTTTATTATAGCAAGTCTCTTTTATCTCTGTTTGGGGGTTACAATAGGAGTATTACTCGCGATATTACCGGGTGCAATCGGAGGTTTTTTACCAATGCATGCCCACACCAATCTTCTTGGGTGGGTATCTATGATGATCTTTGCTGTTGCATATCATGTTTTGCCAAGGTTCAGCGGAAGACCACTTTACAGTAACAGGCTTGCAGACATGCATCTTATCCTCTCCAATATAGGACTTATAGGCCTTATAATCACCTGGCCATTATCAAGACTATACCTGACAACATTTGCAGTACGCACAATATTTACTGTATTCGCCCTGTTTTACGCAGTTGCCTCTTATATGTTTGTATATAATATTTATAAGACAGTCTTTGCAAGGGAGTGAGACTTTGGACAAACTGATTATTAAAGGGCTTGAGTTCATAGGCCACTGTGGAATTACAGAGGAAGAGAGGGCATCAGGACAGAGGCTATCTGCTGATATAGAGGTTACCCTCGATATCTCAAAGGCAACAGCCTCTGACAGATTGGAAGACACGGTAAACTATGTGGATATATGTGATAAGGTTCTGGCTATAGGCCGGCTTGAGAAATATAATCTCCTTGAGACCCTTGCAGAGAGGATCGCTGCAGAGATATTAAAATCTTATAATGTTACAGATGTTGTGATAAGACTAAGAAAATGTTCTGTACCAATTGAAGCAATCCATGGATACTTTGAGGTAGAGATAAGGAGAAAGAAAAGTTAGAACCCACCTACTGACCCAACCCCCTTCAATGTGAAAAGTACATTAAATTCCTCTTCTTCAGGCCTGTAACTATAGAAAGCTGTTATTCCCCAGCATTGAGAATTATATCTCACTGAATATCTTGAATCCATTAACTGTCTCTCCTCATTGTCATACCAGAGGTCTATGAATGCATCAACTTTATTCATGGTTATGCCGGTTGATAAAGTAAGAAAATTGAGGGATGAGGGGAATCTTGAGAATCTCTGCCCTATTGTAAAAAATGTGTATCCTCTTTTAAATCCCAGATCTGTGCCAGTTGATATTATCTCTCCTTTTTCATGATTATATGTTGCATCAATGTCTATAGAAAATAACTCTTTTATATTAACAACCGTCTCCAATCTCATATCTGAAAATCCGGAATCATCGGGTAATGTGTCAGGAGAATTAATTTTATAAGCCTGTGTAAGCCTTATATAGAGCGGCTCATATCTCCTGTCACTGCCCATAGAAATAAGCCTGTTCACTAATGAAAGTGACACATCATTCTTTTCCTTTCTCTCTTCTATTGGGTCTAATAGTGGCGGGGTGCCTTCAATGTTTGTCAGACTGGAAGCATGATCTATAAAAGTACCCTCTGTATATTCATACTTTATTGAAGGCTCTATAAAATGTTGCATGCTGCCGGTACCGGTTAAATATGATTTATAAAGTTTAGTAGACATTATACCGGCAAGATTGTATATACCGGATTGAACAGGGTCTGTCTCCCCTTCCATATAATAGAAGGTCTGCTCAGTACCAATTTCTGGTATAAATGTAAATCCATTGTCTTCAAAAAGACGGGCAGATATTGCAGGTGAAATATGAAGACGGGTCAGACCAGTATCAATCTCATCCCACCTTGATACAGACGACTCCATTCTCCAGTAAAAAGGGATGCGGCCAATCCTGCTTTCCATTACATTGATCCCTGCCTCCGGCATTCTCTGAAATATTCCTTCCTCATCCCCGGAAAGGTTTTGAGTATATTGCGCCCACAGGTGTGCAGAAAGGCTGTCCCATCTCCTGTTAACATAGAGATCTGAATCCTGGGTCCTCTGTATCCGTTCCCCTATATCTCCGCTTATATCTTTATACAGGGTCTTATCATTAAGGTAGTTGATACGTACCTTCGCTGACGATTCCTCCAGAATAAGCTGCCTGTGGTCATATTTTATCTTCCAGCGTGCCTTGTCCAGCTCTTTATCATTGATATAATAACCATTGAATTGCCCCCCGGATTCACGACTTAATACATACCTGTATTCTATTCCTCCGCCAGGACCCTTTTCACCAAAATAATCTCCATAAAAGGTTGCATCCTGACTCCCTGATATAGCCCAGAAGAATGCAGTATTTAATTTGAGACCTTCGCCTGTATTATAACCTATACGTGGTATCAGAAGCCCGGTCTGTCTCTCCTGAAGAATTGGAAGGGCTATGTAGGGAAAATAGAAGACAGGTACATCTCTGACAGAGAAGGATACACCCTTTGCAGTGAGTATATGATTCAGGTGTACATTAATATCCTCTCCCCTGAACCTCCAGCAAGGCGGTTCTCCATCACATGTTGAAAAAATCCCGCTTTCTATTCTGAATCTCTCGTTTGAAAACCCCTCTATTGTATCACCTTCTATGTGATAATTATCATCCCTGATGAATATCTTCCCCTTGTCAATCCTCATATAGTTTGTATTGATATTGAACATAAGACTCTCAGAGGAGAGGATATTATTCCCTTCAGTGAAGACAACATTGCCATAGGCTGTGACATCCCCTGTGTTATTGTCAAAGACCATGGTAGAGGCGGAGAGCATCCTCTCTTTCTGTGAAATTCTAACACCTCCGCTTCCCCTGTATACCCCAGACCTAAACTCAAGGTTTTCTGCATTAATCTTTGTTGGGAGGGTTTCAGCCAATGAATATACCGGTATCAGGATAAGGAGCAGGGCAAATATAAGAAACATCCTACCCCCTTTCCCTTATCGGGGCATGCCCCCTGGTTAATATAAGCTCCCTTGCCTCACCTACAACATATAATGAACCGGTAAAAATTATTATGTCATCAGGTGAAGCTATTCTGTATGCCAGATTCAAGGCTTCAGATATTGTATCTGCACTGAGTGCCTTAACACCATATCCTTCAAATATCTCCATGAGGATTTCAACATCCAACCCACGCTCTGAGTCCGGCTTTGTGATAATAATCTCTGATGCATATGGAATTAGCTCCCCTGCCATTGAACCGGCATCTTTGTCTTTTAACACACCAAATACAAAGATTATCTTCCCAACAACCTCCCTCTTAAGCAACACCCCCTCAATAAACTCTCTTAATGCTATAATACCTGCATGATTGTGTGCACCATCAAGTATGACCCCGGGACAACCAGGGAAGAATTCAAGCCTCCCGGGCCAGGATGTATTTCCAATACCACTTATTATATGGCCCTCATTTACATCAAAGCCTTTCCCTGTCAATAGTTCTATTGTATAGATGGCAGAACCCATATTAAATAACTGGTGCCTGCCTCTAAGACGGGATTGAAGGAGAAGACCTCTCAATCTATAACCGTTATAATAGAACTCACTGATATCCTCTGTTATTCTGACCGGGACAGCGTTAAAGTCCTTTCCATAGGCATAGGATAAAGTACCGGATTTCTTTGCAACCTTTTCAATTATAGAAAGAATATTTGTCTTTGTTTCAGAGGTTACCACAGGTGCACAACTTTTGATGATCCCGCACTTCTCCATTGCAATATTTTCAAGAGTGGGGCCGAGGTGTTCTGTATGATCATATTCAACATTGGTTATAATTGATACAAGTGGATTAATAATATTTGTTGCATCCAGTCTGCCGCCCATCCCAACCTCAATTATTGCAATATCAATACCCTTATTGGCAAAGTACATAAAGGCAAGTGCAGTGGCAAATTCAAAAAAGGTCGGCTGTAGTCCGCTCCCTTTTATCTGTTCCCTGATATTTTTGATGAGATACAGGACATCTTCTCTGCTAATGTGCATATTATTGATCTGTATCCTCTCTGTGAAATCTGAAAGGTGCGGGGATGTATAAAGACCCACACTGTAACCCGCCTCTTTTAATATAGAGGCCAGTACAGCAGCAGTTGAGCCTTTTCCATTAGTCCCTGCTACATGAATTGTCTTTATATGATCCTGAGGATTACCAAGAATAGCGCATAGATGTCTTATATTGGAAAGCCCTAATTTTATGCCGAACTGCCGTAGGGAATAGAGATATGCCAGTTCCTCTTGATATGGCATGCCTTTTATCCAAAAAAGCCTATTACCTGGGATAGGGTTTCTTTAAGTCTTTTTCTCTCGACGATCATATCGATCATACCGTGTTCAAGCAGAAATTCCGCCCTTTGAAAACCCTCCGGGAGCTGCTGTTTTATAGTCTGTTCAACTACCCTGGGGCCTGCAAATCCAATTAATGCCTTTGGTTCAGCCATAATTACATCTCCCTGCATGGCAATACTTGCAGTTACACCACCAAACGTGGGATCAGTCAATATCGATACAAAGGGGACAGAGGCATCAGATAATCTTGCGATAGCTGCACTTGTCTTTGCCATCTGCATAAGTGACAGTATACCCTCCTGCATCCTTGCCCCGCCAGATGCAGAAACTATTATGAGAGGATACCTTTTATTAAATGATGTCTCTGCCGCACGGAGTATCTTTTCTCCAACCACTGAACCCATACTGCCGCCCATGAATTTAAAATTAAAGATACCGACTATCACCGGATAGCCGTTGACCATCCCCTCTCCATAGATAATCGCATCAGGATGGCCTGTTGACTTCTGATAGTTCCTGAGCCTCTCTTTATACTTTATTGAATCCTTGAAATCAAGGGGGTCAACCGGATAGATATTACTGTCATACTCTTTGAAACTCCCTTCATCCAGCATGATGGCTATTCGCTCTTCAATAGTAATGCAGAAATGGTATTTACATTTCGGGCATACCATTGAATTCTTTTCCACTTCTTTTCTGTAGATGATCTCTCTGCAATAGTTGCATTTTATCCATAGACCCTCCGGTATCTTTATCTTCCTGTCGTCTTTCTTAAACCAGGACATATGTTTCAGACCTCAAATTCATCCCCCTCTTCAAGGAGGATCAGATTATCTATCTTAAGCCCGCATATCTCTCTCTTTATCTCATCAACGAACAGTGGTTTGAGATGATATATGAATATTAACATATCCCCTTTTATATCGATCTTTTTAAACTCCTCAACCAGGAGCTGTGGAGTCAGATGTCTGGTGATGATTGCCCGCTCTTTGAGCCTGTCGGGATATGAAACCTCTATCATTAATGCCTTTAAATCTTCTGTATTATTAGCTGCCTTCCACAACCTCTCTGTAGGCCCGGTATCACCTGAATACAGGATCGAGGATATCTCATTACCAACTATAAACCCTGCAGAAGGTATAGTATGATTTACAGGGACTGCCCTTACTGAAAGACCGCCTATATTCACAGGTAATTCTGCATGTATCCTCTTATATCTGACAGCAGGGTTTTGCACTGTTGGTAATTTTGAGAGATCCGGCCATGTAATGCCATTAAATATATGGCTTTTAAGAGAATCGATCACCTCATCTGTACCATATACATCCAACCCCGTCCCTCCTTCTGCAAGCTGTTCTGCCACAAACGGAAGTGCCTTTATATGATCAAGATGCGCATGACTCAAAACCAGATGACGTATCCTTGATAAATCATCTGCACTCTTAAGGATGCTGACATTCCCTGCATCAATCAAAAGGTGGTCATCAATTAATAAGGCCGTGCTCTTATAGCCAAGCAGCTCGCCTCCGTAGCAGCCAAGTACCCTGAGTTTCATCTGATCGCCTTCTTCATTGATCTGACGAATCCGGCAACTACAGGTCTGAGTGTTCGTTTTCTGCTATTAGCTTCGATCAACTTTACAAGTGCACTTCCTATTATTACACCATCAGCAATCCGGGCGATCTTTCTTGCCTCATTCTCCCCCGATATACCAAACCCCACTGCTATGGGCAGGTCAGTATGCCTCTGTATAAACGGGATCTTTTCTTCTATCTCCTTAAGGCTCTTCAACCTTGCCCCTGTAATCCCTGTCATAGAGACATAGTATATAAATCCTGTTGCTGAAGATGCTATTT
>MHER01000050.1:0-311 GCA_001805205.1 Nitrospirae bacterium RIFCSPLOW2_12_42_9
CTGCAATTTAATTTGAACGTCCACACTTATCGGTTGTTGGAAGAAGTCGCTGCGAAGGCGGACTGCGAAAGTGGTTTGTTGGAGCAGAGGCCGGCTTGGGTCTGTAGCTCAGTTGGTTAGAGCACCGTCTTGATAAGGCGGGGGTCGTTGGTTCGAGACCAACCAGACCCACCAAGTGCTGCAGGCCATGACACGACAATGCGGTTCCAGGGGGATTAGCTCAGCTGGGAGAGCACCTGCTTTGCAAGCAGGGGGTCGTCGGTTCGATCCCGTCATCCTCCACCAATGATATTCAACACCAAAGCGGCTTT
>MHER01000050.1:349-6714 GCA_001805205.1 Nitrospirae bacterium RIFCSPLOW2_12_42_9
TTCTGCACCACTACCCCAATATCCATAGGAAGTCCGCCTGATGGGACCTCTTTTCCGAGTATGGTTTTTATAAGTGTCTTTTCAGCCCCCTGGGGATATTTCTTATTTACTGAAACAATACGTATCCCTGTCCCTGATGCTGCCTTCTGAAGGGCCTCGATAGCACCTGGTTTATCGTCTTCAATGCCAATACATCCATTCTTAACACCCATAACGTGCATAAGTATTTTCATGCCCTCTACTACTTCCCGCGGCATCTCTACCATTAAACGATCATCCGCAGTTAAATATGGTTCACACTCTGCGCCATTTAAAATGACTGTATCTATCTTCTTTTCTTTAGGAGGGTTCAATTTAACATGGGTCGGGAATGTAGCACCACCCATTCCAACAATCCCTGCATTAAGTATGATATCTTTTAAATCTTTGGGGTCCATGCTGAGATAGTTTGTATTTTCTTTAAGCCCTTCTATTAACTCATCCTTTCCATCGGACTCAATAACAATGGAGTGAGACTGATTCCCTGATGGATGCGGAAACCGTCCAATAGCAATGACCTTACCTGAAATCGATGAATGGACAGGCGCAGATATAAACCCCTTTGCCTCTCCTATCTTCTGATACTTCTTAACAAAATCGCCTATCTTTACCAACGGCTCGCAGGGGGCACCTATATGCTGGGAAAGCGGGATTACAACCTTGGCTGGTAGTTTTAACTCCTCAATTTTTATAGAGGCTGTACGTCTCTTCTCGTCTATTGGGTGTATACCTTCGCCGGCTATAGTATGCATTTTAGTTCTTTTTTCTATTTGTTATGGTATTGAAATGATGGTCAGAACGATCCAGACTTGACAGTCCTTCTGAGTCTTTATTTCTTGTTGCGCTCCTTTAAGAGATCCTTCAATTCATCCATGAATTCGTTAATATCTTTAAACTCCCTGTAGACAGATGCAAATCTCACATATGCTACTTCATCAAGGTTCTGAAGCTCCCTCATGACCTCGCTGCCTATCATTGAGCTTGGTATTTCTTTCTCACCGCTCTCCTGTGCCTTCTTTTCTATCCTTGAGACAATCTCCTCAAGTACATCCATTGCAACAGGCCTTTTTTCACATGCCTTTTTAAGCCCGCCCAGGATTTTGTTTCTGTCAAAAACTTCCCTTCTCCCATCTTTTTTAACCACAAAAGGAAGGACATCTTCTATATGTTCATAAGTAGTGAACCTCCTCCTGCACTTTAGGCACTCCCTCCTACGTCTTATAGCATCGCCTTCCTTCGCCTCCCTCGAATCCACCACCTTGTCCTCAATGTGACTACAGAATGGGCATTTCATTTGAAAATCCTCCCCTCACCCATCCCTCTCCCCCCAAGGGGAGAGGGTAAAGGTGAGGGATTTTCGTATACAGGAAATCTCTTACACAACCCTTCAACCTCCACTCTCACTTCCCTGTACACATCCTCTTTCCCTATGTTGTTAAGCACCCTGTCAATATACTCAACTATCTTATCCATTTCAGGCTCTTTCATGCCTCTTGTAGTAACAGTCGGAGTACCAACCCTGATACCGCTTGTTATCATTGGTGGTTTATCATCAAAAGGAACAGCATTCTTATTTACAGTGATACCGGATAAGTCAAGGGCTGCCTCTGCATCCTTGCCTGTTATACCTTTATTTCGTAAGTCTACGAGCATGAGGTGGTTATCCGTTCCTCCTGAGACTATATTGTAACCTCTTGAAATCAACCCATTAGCTATTTGCTTTGCATTTTTAACTATCTGAGCCTGATATATGCGGAACTCCGGCATCATGGCTTCCTTGAGTGCAACGGCCTTTGCTGCAATAACATGCATCAAAGGTCCTCCCTGTATAGCCGGAAATATCCCTTTATCAACGAGTTTTGCATACTCTGCCTTGCACATTATCATCCCACCCCTCGGACCTCTCAATGTCTTGTGGGTTGTTGTAGTAACAAAGTCACAGAATGGGAATGGGGAGGGGTGAATCCCTGCTGCCACAAGTCCTGCTATATGGGCTATATCAGCAAGTGTATAGGCGCCAACCTCTTTTGCGATCTCATGAAATCTCTTGAAATCTATTGTCCTTGAATAGGCGCTTGCACCAATAACAATCATCCTGGGCCTTTTCTCGAGTGCAATCTTCCTCACCTCATCATAATCAATCATCCCTGTATCACGGCTGACACCATAGCTCACCACATTATAAAACATCCCTGAAAAATTCACTTTACTACCATGACTTAAATGCCCGCCATGAGCCAGATCCATACCCATAATGGTTTCGCCTGGCTTTAGGACAGAAAAATATACACCCATGTTTGCCTGGGTGCCTGAATGCGGCTGAACATTTACATGCTCTGCCCCGAAAATAGACCTGGCCCTTGCTATTGCAAGCTCTTCAACAATGTCAACATACTCACAACCACCATAGTAGCGTTTGCGCGGATATCCTTCAGCATACTTGTTTGTCATAACACAACCCTGCGCCTCAAGTACAGCCTTACTCGAGGCATTTTCTGATGCTATAAGGATAATCTTTTTATTCTCTCTCTCTATCTCTTTCCGGATAGCCTCATAGACTTCAGGGTCTGTTCTCTTTAAGTCTGACATAGTTGTTCACCTTCCTTGTTGTTAAATATACCCTTCTCCAACTCCTTTATCTTATCAAGTCTTCTCTGATGTCTTCCACCCTCAAAACCTGTCTTAAGCCACGCATCAACCATGAGTAATGCAACATCCTTTTCCAGTGTCCTTCCACCAAGAACGAGTATATTGGCATCATTATGCAGCCTGCTCATCCTCGCTGTGAACATGTCATTACATAATGCTGCACGGACATTGGGAAACTTGTTTGCTACTATTGACATCCCGATACCGGTCCCGCAAGAGAGTATTCCCCTCTCCACAATACCTTTTGAAACAGCCCTCGCTACCTTAATCCCATAGTCCGGATAGTCTACAGACTCAGGATTATCCACACCGTAATCAAGTACATCCATACCTTTCTCTTTCAGAAAACCAACTATCTCCTCTTTCATTCCGAGACCGGCATGGTCAGATGCAATGGCTACCTTCATAATCTCTGCAGTTTAGCACAAATAAATACAATAAAAAACCAAATTATTTAGGTCTTTGACATTATATTATTTGCTTATTTAGTGTCAAGTAGAATTAGACTCATCTGGTATTGGAGACGGGCCGCCTGCTTTTTGTTCCACATTTTGAAGAAAGGGTATGTCTTCACCCCCTGTAACACCGAGTTCTTTAAACCTCCTCACAGAAGGCAATACCCTCGTTTCCATAGAACCCCTTGCCCTCTCGTATGCCTCGATGGCCCTGCCTAATGCCTTACCTATCTCATTAACATGCTTAACCCATACATTGACCCGCTCATAAAGTTCCTTACCCAGCATGCTTATCTTCTGGGCATTTTCTGTAATCTGCTCCTGCTGCCACCCATACGCTATGGCCTTAAGTAAGGCAATAAAAGTAGTAGGGGTTGCAAGTATGACCTTTTTAAGACTGCTGTCCTCTATGAGTTTATGGTCATATTCAAGGGCAGCGCTGAAAAATGATTCTCCCGGAAGGTACATCACAACAATCTCAGGAGACTTTGGAAATTGGTCCCAGTAGGATTTTGCACCAAGGGCGTTCATGTGTCCCCTAACCTGGCTTACATAATTTGATAGGGTCTTCTCCCGTTCTTCTTCTGAAGATGCGGACATTGCATTTAAATAGGCATCAACAGGCGCCTTTACATCAACAACTATCTCCCTGCCATTTGGAAGCCGTACGATCATATCAGGTCTCAATCGTCCTGTCTCAGTGTTCACTGAGACCTGCTCAAAAAAATCACAATAGGCTGTCATCCCGGCAAGTTCAGCAGCCCTTCGCAAAGAAAGCTGCCCCCATGAACCACTGACCTGCGGCTTTCTTAATGCTGTTACAAGACTACTCGTCTCTCTCTGTAACTGCTGATGTGTTGCTGCAAGCATCACGATCTTCTCTTCTATCCCTCCATAGTCCTGTCGTCTCTTTGCCTCAATAGAATTTATCTGTTCTTCATATTTCTTTAAAGCATCCTGCAGGGGTTTAACAAGACCATCTATTGCTGCCTGATGTTCTCCGAGTCTGCCTTTTGTCTCTGAAACAACCTTCCCAAGATGTTCTGAGGCAAGCCTTAAGAAGTCCTCACTGCTGCTCTTTAAGGCTGCGGACGAAAGGGCATTAAAGGTGTCAGTCATCTCTTTCTTCATAGACTCGAGCAGTAACTTCTGTTCTTCAAATGCTTTACGTGATGCATCGAGTCTGGTGATAGCCTCTGTCCTGGCCAATTTCTCATTGCTTAAGTCACTCCTGAGCTGACTTATCTCATTGTCCTTCTGATGACTTTGCTGCCTGAGTTCAGTAACTAACACCTCTGCCTTTTGTGCACGACCCGAGGCAATCAGCCAGGCAATGGTACCACCAATTATCAGAGCAAAAATAGCAATAATGGTTATTCCCATTGTATTTCTTAGTCCAGCCCCATCTTTTTAAGGGCATCTTCACCGCGACCTGCCATCGCAGGGGCATCTTCAGGAAGGTATAACATGACTCCACCCTTGACAGGCCTTACAACTATCTTCCCTTCCTCTGCTAATTTATTGGTGATATCCACCGGGTTATCTCCGGTAAAATATTTCTTGAATGCCTGGTTGAAACCTGAATATACAGTATGAATCCCCTTGTAACCCTCCTTTCTCAGACTTACAATCGCCTTTTTTACAAACTCTTCATGATTAAGCTTCTCTGACATAATGCACCTCCTGACGTTAAAATGTGGATATTATAATTTACCATACACCCATACCTTACCACCATCTCTTATCTCTTCAGTCCGTTTGACAAGCCTCTTTTTAAAGAGATTTAGAAGCCTCGTACCGCTCGTATTCATCTCAAACTTCATTGCCCCTGATAATTCTCTTGCAGTTATCTTACCCTTTTTATGTATTATATCTAATGTTTCTTTGAGATAGTTATTGAGATCTCCAAGTAAGACCCCCTCCCCTCCCCGCGTCTTGACCATAACTGCAAGACCTTTTCTCTCTAGGGCCACCTCAATATTCTCTTTCTGGTTTTCATTAAGACCTGTAAGCATTATATATTTATCACCATACTCCCCACTTATTAAACGTGAGATAAGCTTTGCCACTATCTCATCTGCGCAGGAAAAATCAATTATCTCGATCTTTGAAAAATCGAGGGCTATAATTTCTCCATCTTTTTCAGTTAATATATCTCTTTCTATGCGTTCCCTTATGGCCTGGCCTGATGGCCTTGTTACAAGATCATTAGATCCGTTCTTAAGCTCCTCTTTAAGTAGTTTATAGAGATTGTAGACTGACATATTCTATTTTGATGACTCTGTCAATGCCTTATATTCGGACTCATATGCCTCAGCCTTTTCCATGATTCCTGCTTCTCTGTAAAATTCTATCAGCCGTTGAATGACATCTGCCTTATCATATCTGCTTCCGGCCATTCCATATGCCTTAAGATATAATTTCTCTGCCCTCTCTTTTTCTTCAAGACTGTCCATTGCATCACCAGCATTTATAATTACCCATACATCATTAGGGAATCTCTCTAAATTCTCCTCGATCTGAAGGAATGCCTCTTGTCTCCTCCCTGCCTCAGCGAGTATACAACCCATATCTCTCAGGAAATTTTGTGGTTGACTTGATATGTCAGCAAACCACCTGTCAATATTCACCGCTTCATCTGCAAGCCCATGCCGTGCAAGCTCAAACGGAAAACTCAGCAGAAAACCTTCAATATCATTATATGCAAGCAGGGTCAACCAGTTGAAGAGTTCAAAATCCGGGGTTTGATCTTCACTTAAAAGGTTGTTATAGAATTCCTTTATCCTATCGTATATATTTTGCAGCGATGCATGATCATGTTCCTCAGGCTTTTCAAGGTACATATTTATTGTCTCATCTATAAATACAGCCAGCATCTCCGGGCATTTAACATCACTCAGATGCCTACTCCATAACTCAAAGGCAGCCTCATAGAGAAAATCCTCCCTTGCCCTCTTTTTTAAATAGGTCTTCCACATATTGGCCAATTCAGTGGGAGAGCCTGCTGAAATAGCCTCTTCTTTAAATTCATCAATAGTGGTCTCTATACCAACCGAGCTTAATTCATTAATAATTTCTATGTCCGTCATCTCCCTAATATCACGTGTTGGCATAAGTCCTCAAAAGATTTCCTAAGCGTTTAGCATGAAATGTCTGAATATTTGTTTCAATAAATAGTGCTATATCTCTTTTTGTTATTTCTGGCATACTTTGTACTCTTTT
>MHER01000051.1 GCA_001805205.1 Nitrospirae bacterium RIFCSPLOW2_12_42_9
ATGGCCATAAAATACTCCTATGTTTTTTTTTCTAAATATGTTAAAGTATGAAAAAAAATTGGAGGTGGTATTTTTATGACAGATACGTCTATGCATCAAGATGAGGTTACGCCTGATGAAATGCAGAAACTTTATGAGGAGTCATTTAAGAGGGTAGAAGAAGGGGGGATTGTAAGAGGTCAGGTGTTGGCAAAAGAGTCCAATGGGGTTATCGTGGATATTGGATATAAGTCTGAAGGCACAATACCAATAAATGAGTTTACAGAAGAGGAGCTTAAATCTGTCAAGCCAGGGGATATCATTGAGGTATTTATTGAAGAGGTTGAGGACATGGAGGGGAATATCATACTCTCCAAAGAGAAGGCTGACAGAAGGAAAGTATGGGAGAAGATAGATTATGTATATAAAGAGGGGAGGCCTATTACCGGCAAGATCGTCAGCAAGGTCAAAGGTGGATTAAATGTGGATATAGGGATTAAGGCCTTCTTGCCTGGATCGCAGATTGATGTGAGGCCCATTAAGGATCTGGACAAGATGGTGGGTCAGACCTGCCAGGTCAAGATAATCAAGATGGACCAGAAGCGTAGCAATGTTGTTGTCTCAAGGCGTGCATTGATTGAAGAGCAGATAAAAAAGATGCGTGAGCAGACCCTTGAGGCTATGGAGGAAGGGCAGTTATTAGAAGGATATGTAAAGAACATAACTGACTACGGGGTCTTTATAGATTTAGGTGGTATTGATGGATTGTTGCATATTACTGACATATCCTGGGGCCGCATAGGTCATCCATCAGAGGTCTTCAGGGTCGGGGATAAGATATCAGTCAAGGTATTGAAATATGATCCTGATACAGGAAGGGTTTCCCTGGGACATAAACAAAAGACCCCTGATCCATGGATAACTGTTGAAGACAGATATCCTGTTAACGCCAGGGTTCAGGGAAAGGTAGTAAGTATTACTGACTATGGTGCCTTTGTCCTGTTGGAAGATGGAGTGGAGGGGCTAATCCACATATCGGATATGTCATGGACAGGTGAGGTTAAACACCCATCGAGGGTGGTCTCAGTCGGAGAGATTATAAAGGCAGAGGTCCTTAGTATAGATAAACAGAACAGGAAGATATCACTCGGTTTAAAACAAATGGAACCCAACCCCTGGGAAGTTGCTGAGAATAAGTATACTCAGGGGACTGTAATAGAAGGAAGGGTCAGGAACATCACTGAATTTGGGGCCTTTGTCGGACTGGAGGAAGGGATTGATGGCCTTATACATATATCAGACATGTCATGGTTAAAGCATGTAAAGCATCCTTCTGAGGTGGTAAAGAAAGGTCAGAAGATCCAGGCAATAGTACTGAAGGTAGATAAAGAAAAGCAGCGTATCTCACTTGGTATAAAGCAGCTTACCCCTGATCCATGGACAAAGGATATACCGGAGAAATATCCTGTTGGAAATCATGTAAAGGGGAGGATTGTTAAGATTACGGACTTCGGGATATTTCTTGAGCTCGAAGAGGGTGTTGAGGGATTGATCCATGTCAGCGAGTCGGGTGTTGAGCCCCCTGTGCGGGCAGAGGATGTGATGAAGGCCGATGATGAGGTTTGGGCAAAGGTTATCAAAATAGACTCTGCAGAAAAGAAGATAGCCCTCTCAATAAAGGAGTACAATAAAGATCAGGAAAGGGCAGAGGTGGAAAAGTATATGGAAAAACAGGGGAATGGAGGAATTACCCTTGGTGAGGCCGCAAGAAAGATAACATAAAAACAACTATGATTAAGAGAAATCCCATATTGTTTGCATTTCTCTCTTTGTTTGGCCTTGCGTTCATTATATTTATAATTGCATATGCTGTGACAGTCGGTGTAGGAAGATTTTCTCTTTTATCAGGGGAAAAGATAGCAATAGTGAAGATTGAAGGGGTCATCCTTAACTCTGCTGAGATTATAGAAGAGATTAAAGAATATAATTCAAATGATTCTGTAAAGGTTATATTATTGAGGATAGACAGTCCCGGAGGCGCTGTGGCACCTTCTCAGGAGATATATGAAGAGGTAAAAAGGATCAGGGATGAAGGTAAGAAGAAAGTGGTTACCTCAATGGGGAGTGTGGCAGCATCAGGGGGATATTATATAGCGAGTGTCTCTGACAAGATTGTTGCAAATCCAGGGTCAATCACCGGCAGCATAGGTGTAATACTCGAGCTTGCTAATATCAGCGGTCTGATGAAAAAGGTCGGGGTGGAGAGTGTTGTAATCAAGAGTGGTAAGTATAAGGATATTGGATCCATCTTCCGTGCCATGTCTCAGGAAGAGAGGGATTTTCTGCAGGGGGTTATTGATGATACGCATGATCAGTTTATAGAAGCGGTGGCAGCAGGCCGTGGTATTGATAAGGCTAAGATTGTTCCGCTTGCAGACGGGAGGGTCTTTACCGGCAGACAGGCAAAACAGATTGGGCTTGTGGATGAGATAGGGAATATGCAGACTGCGATAAAGATTGCAGCAGATATGGCTGGTATTAAGGGGGAACCATCAATAATTGAGAAAAAGAAGAGGTTTTCTTTTATTGATCTGATAAGAAGCGATACCCTGTTAAAGTGGCTTAGTCATGGGAAAAAGATTGCAGGGGGTGAGAACACATTCAGCATGAAATATCTTCTGGCTTATTGATACGAACGCATCATTTGATTACGGAGGTAATGGGATGACAAAAACGGATCTTATTGAAAAGGTATCTTTAAAGACCACAGATCTTACAAAAAAGCAGACAGAGATTGTGGTAAATATGCTTTTTGACAGTATTAAGGAGGCCCTGGCAACAGGTGACAAGATCGAGATAAGGGGGTTTGGCAGCTTTAGAATAAGGAACAGACGTAACCGTGAAGGGAGGAATCCAAAGACAGGAGAGTCTGTTTCTGTTCCCGGGAAGAGGGTCCCGTTTTTTAAGGCGGGAAAGGAGCTGAAAGAACTTGTAGACGGTAAAATGGAGGTTTAACAGGATTTAAAACTTTTAATATTCTTTAATCTTTCTATAACCTCAGACAAAGGGATTTCTGTCTGGGTCTTTGTTGTCATATCCCTGAGTGTCACAATTCCCTTATTAATTTCATCTTCTCCGATTATAAGGACTGAGGAGACTTCTAATTTGTCCGCCCTCCTCATCTGGCTTTTTAGGCTTCCTCCACTGTAATCCATGATAGAGGGGATACCTTCTCTGAGTAACTGGTTTAAGAGGGAGAATGCTTTCTCCTGTCCTTTTTCCCCCAAAGCAACAATAAATATTTTTGGGGGCTTCTTTTGAACAGAGATGCTATCAAATAATGAATAAAGCCGTTCCATTCCAATAGAGAATCCCAGGGCAGGAGTTGGGGGGCCTCCGATCTCTTCCACGAGCGTATCATATCTCCCGCCGGCTGCTACTGCATTCTGTGCCCCAAGAGAACCGCTTACAAATTCAAAGGTAGTACGTGTGTAGTAGTCAAGCCCGCGGACGAGCCTTGGTTTGATTATATACTGAATCCCGGTTGATTTTAAGGAATCCTGGACTTTATTAAAATGCGTAAGGCAATCATCACAAAGATAATCGAGGGTCTTTGGTGCCTCATCAGCGAGTGCATGACAATGGGTAGATTTGCAGTCGAGGATCCTCATAGGATTAAATTCAAATCTCCTCCTGCAGTTCTCACATAGTTCAGCAAGCCTTCCAATAAAAAAACTCTTCAGGGCCTCTTTAAAACCTGGCCTGCACAGGGGGCAGCCTATGCTGTTTATCTGCAGTTCATACCCTGTTATATTGAGAGTATGAAAAAACTGGTCTATCATAAAGAGCATCTCTGCATCTATCATGGGATGGTCAAAACCAAAGACCTCTGCGCCGATCTGGTAGAATTGTCTGTAGCGGCCTGCCTGTGGTCTTTCCCTCCTGAACATCGGTCCAATGTAGTACAGTTTGGAAAAGGTTGATGTCCTTGAAAAGTTATTCTCTATATAAGAACGGACTACTGATGCAGTCCCTTCAGGTCTGAGCGCTATCTTCTTTCCGTCCCTGTCTTCAAAGACATACATCTCTTTTTCAACAATGTCAGTAGTTTCACCAATGCTCCTCAGGAATAGTTCAGCGACTTCTATAATGGGGATGATAATCTCCTGATAACCAAAGGTATGAAAGGTTTCGCGGGCCTTTTGGTTGATATGCTGCCAGACAACTGATTCTTCAGGTAAGACGTCTCTGATCCCTTTGATGGCCTGGATCTGTCTCATTCATGGTGTCCCTTTCGCGGTGAGCATATAAAGCCTTCCACCCATAAATTCGCCAGTTACATTATCGCCAATCTTAACATCTGCCGGTGACCCAAAATTCCCATTTCTTGTAATCATAATACCTTCATGTATGATTACATTAATACTTTTGAGAAAGTTTTCCTTAATAGTAATAATAGAAAAGTCGTCGTTGATTGCAGAAATCTCACCTTCAATCTTACCGGAGCCTGTTTCATTACCGTGATAGAGATTAGAGAGGTCAAATTTCCTGACAGGTTTATTGTCATCAGGGGAAGCCCCTGATGTGACAAATATTATCTCTCCCCCCAATTTAGGACATACCTCCATACCGGAGGTGTAGGTATAAGTCCATACCATGTATTGAGTCCCTGGTTCAAGCTGGGCTTCAGGGGTAATAGTCTGTTTGTTCCCGTTCCATTCAACCTTTCCACCAACACCCCATTCTGTTGTAAGTAGTGCACCGAGACCGTATCTCCCACCAGCGATATTAATTGACTCAAGTATAGTCTTATAGTCATATTCACCTGAGGAGAGTGCATGCGTGGTCTTATCCCACGTTATAATTATTGGCGCTGAAGGGTCTGCGTCCTTTGATTTGTTTGAGGGTTGGGAAGATATAATCTTCAGAGCGGGCGGACATTCTGCATAAACAGGGTTATAAGAAATCAGTATTGAAAGAAAAAAAGAAGTAACAAAGAAAATAAGGGGATTTTTAAATTTCATTCGAAAATCCTAATGTTTTATAAAATTGAATCTGCCAGTATTGTAACAGTGTTATTTAATACCTCCATGAAGCCGCCATTTATTATCATCCTGCTTTTAGCACCGTTTTGATCTGTTATATCAAGATTGCCTGTCCTGAGACTTGTTATAAGAGGTGCATGGTCTGCGAGAACGCCGAGATAACCAATATCTCCAGGCGCAATAATATAGGTTACCTCTGAATCATATACAGTCTTTTCCATAGTGATAATGACCAATTTAAAATTTTTTGCCATAAAAGTCTACTGGAATTTATACACCAGCCTTTAGTTTCTCAGCCTTTTCCATTACCTCTTCGATTGGACCCACCATATAGAATGCCTGCTCGGGTATATCATCTACCTTACCCTCTATAATCATCTTAAAGCCCTTGATCGTATCTTCAAGCTTTACATATTTACCCGGGGTTCCGGTGAATGCCTCGGCAACGAAGAAGGGTTGTGACAGGTATTTCTGTATCTTTCTTGCCCGGACAACACTGAGCTTGTCTTCTTCCGAGAGTTCGTCCATGCCGAGGATTGCTATGATATCCTGCAGGTCTTTATACTTCTGGAGTATCTTCTGTATTGTACGTGCCACATTGTAGTGTTCTTCACCAAGTATCTTGGGATCCATAATCCTGGATGTTGAATCAAGGGGGTCCACTGCAGGGTATATCCCGAGTTCTGATATCTGCCTTGAAAGCACTGTTGTAGCATCGAGATGGGTAAATGTGGTTGCAGGTGCAGGGTCAGTTATGTCGTCTGCAGGGACATAGATGGCCTGTACTGATGTGATGGATCCCTTCTTGGTTGATGTAATCCTCTCCTGAAGTTCACCCATTTCAGTACCGAGACTTGGCTGATATCCGACTGCAGAAGGCATCCTCCCAAGTAAGGCAGAGACTTCAGAACCTGCCTGGACAAAACGGAAGATGTTGTCTATGAAGAGCAGCACATCCTGGTTCATCTCGTCCCTGAAATACTCAGCGATGGTAAGACCAGAGAGCGCTACCCGTAATCTTGCCCCTGGCGGCTCGTTCATCTGCCCGAAGACCAGAGATGTCTTGTTAATAACCCCTGACTCAGTCATCTCGAGATAGAGGTCATTACCTTCTCTTGTCCTCTCTCCCACACCGCCGAAGACAGAGTATCCGCCATGCTCTGTAGCGATGTTTCTTATTAATTCCATAATGATAACGGTCTTTCCGACACCTGCACCGCCAAAGAGACCGATTTTTCCACCTTTGGCATAAGGCGCGAGAAGGTCAATAACCTTAATCCCTGTTTCAAGTATTGAGGCAACAGGTACCTGTTCCTCAAAAGAAGGGCTTGGTCTGTGTATGGGCCAGCGATTCTCAGGATGCGGTATAGAACCCTTTCCATCTATGGGCTCACCGAGCAGGTTAAATATCCTCCCGAGGGTCTGTTCTCCAATTGGTACGGATATTGGGCCTCCCAGATCCAGGGCCTTCATACCTCTGACAAGACCATCAGTAGTTGACATGGCCACACACCTTACAATGTCGTTTCCTAAATGCTGGGCAACCTCGACTACAAGGTTTATCCCCCTCTCTTTATCCTCAATCTTTATTGCATTGAGGATTGGGGGGAGATGCTCCCGTGGAAATCTTATATCCACTGTTGGCCCGATTACCTGTACTATTGTCCCATAATTCATATTTGAATTGCCTCCTATTTTAACGCCTCTGCAGACGTTACTATCTCTGTTATCTCCTTTGTGATGGCAGC
>MHER01000052.1 GCA_001805205.1 Nitrospirae bacterium RIFCSPLOW2_12_42_9
ACACAAAAAAGCCAGGAGAGTTTGAGAACACTTCATGGACTAATTTCTTACATTGAAAAGTCTGATGTCTAAAGTCTGATGTCTACTGTCTGAATTGTAGAAAGGAGATAGCTATGATTGACAGGCACAGTATACTCATTGAGAGGCTGCGTCGTGAGAATGATCAATTTTTGTTCTGGGAGGGGGAGCATAAGAGGCTTGAGCGGGAGATAAGGGATCTGAACAGAAAGAATGTCCTGACCCCGGAAGAGGAGATAATGAGGAAGAATCTCCAGAAAGAAAAACTAAATGCCAAAGACAAGATGGTTGAGATACTAAAATCAGAAGAAGATAGAGAAAAGGTGAAGAAGGTTAATTAGTCAATAATCAGGTTTTCAGGGTTGGATATGGAAAAGATGGAAGAAAGGCGAATGTCCCTTATCGAACACCTCACTGAGCTAAGGAGGTGCCTGATAACATCCGTGATTGCGATAGGGATTGGTTTTATGGCCGCATTTTATTTCTCTGAAAGGATACTCCAATTCCTTATTGCAATTATAAAACCAGGGTCCAGACCTGAATTTATTTTTTTATCCCCTGCAGAGGCCCTGTGGGCCAATTTCAAGATTGCCCTCTTTGCCGGGATTATACTGGCCCTGCCGGTGGTATTATACGAGGTTTGGAGGTTTATCTCCCCGGGCCTTTATAAACAGGAGAGGCATTACGGATTACCGTTTATTATCTTTGGTGTAATATTTTTTGGGGTGGGACTTCTTTTCTGCTATTTTGTGGTACTAAGGTTTGCGATGGATTTTCTCCTTACTTATAAAACCGCTAACCTTAGGCCAATGCTCTCTATAGGGGCATATCTTGATTTTATAATGAAGTTTTTTTTAGCCTTCGGACTTATATTTGAATTGCCGCTTGTAATTATCTTCCTCACGAAGATAGGCCTGTTAACCCCGGAATTTCTGGCAAAAAAGAGGAAATATGCAATACTGATAAACTTTATTATTGCTGCAATACTTACTCCAACACCTGATATCTTTAACCAGGCGCTTATGGCCGGTCCACTTATAATCCTGTATGAGATTGGAATCATTGGTGCAAAGATATTCTGCAGGGAGAGGAGGAAAAAGGGAGAAGAGGTCAGTACAATTTAGGTAGAGTAAACGAAGCAGCGTCCGGCGTGTTGGGGGTTGACAAGCAATATTATATTCCTTACAATAGAGTAAGGAGTATAATCCTTACAAGGAGGTGAAAACATGCCGGTAGCCAAGGTAACCAGTAAGGGACAAGTTACTTTACCCAAAGAGGTGCGGGACAGTATGGGGATATCCCCAGGGGAAGAAGTAGAGTTTCAGCAGGAAGAAGATGGTTATCTCCTGAAGAAGAAGGTCAGACGCTCGCCATTTGACAGGTTTGTAGGTTATTTAAAAAAGAAAAAAGGGGAATCCCCTGATAAGATCATCAAGGAGCTTCGTGGAGAATGATCGCGGCCATTGATACCAATATCCTGCTGGATATACTTATCCCAAATGCGAAATATGCCAAGAGTTCCAAGGCCGTGATTGACGATGCCTTCCGTAATGGCAGTCTCGTGATCAGTGAAATTATATATGCAGAGCTCAGTTCTCAGTTCCCAACGAAGAATGAACTTGACCACTTTCTTATAGAGACAGGGATTCGATTAGTTCATTCGAGTTCCGATTCATTACATGCTGCAAGTCTTGCGTGGAAAGAGTATCTTGCCACAAAGGGTAAAAAGAGCGGGATATGTCCTTACTGTAGGTCAAAGCTACAATGGACCTGTTTTAAATGTGGGGAAAAGATTCCAGTTAGACAACATATACTAAGTGACTTTCTTGTAGGTGGCCATGCATTAAAGCAGGCTGACCGTCTTTTGACCCGTGACCGGGGATATTACAGAACGTACTTTAAGGAGCTTAAGATAATAAGTCCTGCCACCACTTCAGTCTTTTCACATTCCCCACAACCTTAATAAGGAGACGAGTTTTCTTGTCAGGAAGTCTGTAATTATGCTGCCTCCAGCCTGACCTCAGCCACCACGATATCCCACGGTACCAGAACACGACCATCCTTGTGTCTGGTCACAAGGCCGACGCTCTCCAACTCCTGGATATCCCTATGAACGTTTTTATAGTCTCGTGACAGGGACTTTGACAATGCCCTGACACTCAGCGGGCCTTCCCGGCGGAGTAAACGAAGCAGCGTCCAGCGTGTTGGGGTAAGTACCCGCAATAAGGTGTCAAGATTATCAAAGGTAAGATACTCTTGTGATGCTACCGGCTCACCTCGTTCAACCTTGCGCCATGTCCCGACAAATCTCCTGGCTGACTGCTCAATATCACCTACACTAATCTTTATTTTCTTTTTCATCGTCTAACCTCCTCACCCTTGCCACATCGGCTAAGAAATCCTGTACGAGTGTCTCAACATCAATGAAGCGATAAGTATCTTCCCTGTCTTCGTAATGGCGGTGGTCCCCTTTACCCGATTCATTGTCATACCGTACCAAAGAGTGTCCCTCCTTTGTTCCATAATAAAGCCGGTATTTGATTCCATGAGGCTGCGCTGGTGTAGATTCAGGCTACTGCCATATTACCATCTCTACAACAGATCCATCAGATAGCACATGTTTTTCCCGATGAATCAACTGTGCAGGCATATGTCATATATACCATATGGTATTTAATGCAGTCAACTGATTCGTGTCCTCATGTCTTGAAAAAGATTCTGTTTGGTGTCGGGGATTACTACACACCGGGGGGCGGAAGGTTTGAGTTGAAGGCGAAGATTGATGCTCGCGGTCTAACCGGGGCCAGCAGACCTGCAACCCTTCGGATGAATGTTGCTCTTGGGAGAGAAGGTTTTCCCGGGTCTGCAGGGGTATCAGAAGGAGAGTGGAACAAGCTTTCAACCAAGGAATGGAAAGCGGAGTTGAAGTAAAAAGATATCCTAAACAGGAAGATAACGAAGTGCGTATTTATTTGCCATGAAGTCGTTGTCTGAGTTTTTTTATCACTTGCGAATGGGTGAGCCTTTTTTCTCCAGCCGCAGCCTGTACCTGGGCAACAGCGAGCTTTTCAAAAAGATCAAATCTCGCCTTGAGTCTTTCATAATGTTCGATGCTCATTACAACAAGGTCGCCCTCTCCGTTAATGGAAACTCCTTTCCGCCGGTATTTAAAAAAAATTTTTATCACATGATATTGATAAGATCAAGAGCAAATTTGAGGCATAATTTGATGCATAATATTTGTGGTAAATTAGGAATTTATCAATTGTTTCTTAAATGAAAGCTGTGTATTCTCTATAGCAGTAGAGATGTATCTCGAAAAGAGAGACAGTTCTCTCAGATCATGTTCTGTGAATAACCTGTCTGTACTCTTTGTATAACTCAAATTAAGGACACCTATTACCTTACCTTTTAACTTTATTGGAAGAGAGATAGCAGAATTTATCTGGGATGCCTTATCAATAAAATTTTTAAATCTGTCGCCATCTACATTTCCTGACAGAATAAGCGGCGACTTGTTCTGATAAACCCATCCTGCTACACCTTCTTCTAATTTTTGAGGGATTACCCTGACCATGTTCATATCAATACCTATAGAACTTGCAATAATAAAGATACCTGCCTTCTCATTTGGGAGCATGATGGATGCCCTGCCGGCTTTTACCAGTTTCATTGCGAGGTATAATATCTTATCAAGTTTCTTCTGCAGGGATAGATTGGACACTGTAATACGACCCACCCTGTATAAAAGGATTATCTCTTTTACCCGATCCTGGAGAGAGGCTGATCTCACACGCTCTTCAATGTTCTTGAATTGCTCCTCTGTGAGGCTTGTATTTAGCCTTTTAAGTTCTTTCTCTTTACTAATAATGTAAAGTGAGAATAAGATGGAAAGCAGGCCTAAGAAAAAGAGTGTCAGGTATTTTTGTTCGAGAACAGCCAGGACAATTACAGAGACGGTAAGGAAGACCAGGATTATTATCTCAAGGCTCAGGAGCTCCACCCTTTTCTTTTCTATGGCCTGGAGATTTTTCAGGTACTTATCCATGTACATAAAAAATACCATAGCATTGAATACTTGACAAGGGAAAATAAAACTCATAAGATTGATAAATTTACTAAAAGGGGTGTCTGGTGAAAATAAAGAAAAAGGTTAAGCGTAAGAAGGATATCAAAGATATAGTAGTTGAAACAGCGGAGATACAGGGGCTTTTACAGGACCTGTTATTCAGGTTAAGCCAGGTATTTGAAAGGTATCGCACATTAGTCCTTGCTTCAATAGCTGCAATTGTTATACTTATTATCTTGGGAGTTGGCTACCATTATTTATCCCTGAGATGGGACAGGGAGGCGTCTGTGTTGGAGGGGAGTGCATATTCTTCTTATACAGAGGGGAACTATCAGAAGTCTATCTCCCTTTATCAGGAGGTTCTTGATAAATATTCCGGAAGCGAAAGTGCGCCTGTTGCTATGTATTATATAGGAAACAGTTACCTGGCATCAGGACAATCAGAGAAGGCAATAGGGACATATAATAAATTTATTAAAGACCACGATGATCAGGTTATTATCCTCCCTCTTGTATATTTGAACCTCGGATATTCCTATTTGAATATGAAAGATTATAATAATGCAATTTCTGCTTTTAAGCAGGCATCAGCATTAAAAGGCTCATTGGTTGCTGACAGGGCCGCATATGAGACTGCCAGAGTATATGAGACCTCCGGTGACAAGGTTTCTGCCATTGATAGGTATGAGTATCTTGTAAAGACTTATCCAAATTCCCCATGGAGTCAGGATGCCTCAGCTAAATTAAATAAAGTCCAGGGCAATATCCCAAAAGACCGGCAGCCCAAAGACCATCAGCAGGATAACCGATAATAAGTAAGTCGCAATTCAAAGGAGGATAATGGATGCCTACAATACTTGTAACAGGCGGCGCAGGTTTTATCGGGTCATATCTGTGTGACAGGTTCCTTGCAGAGGGTTTTGAAGTTATATGCATGGACAATCTCCTGACAGGGGATGTAGAGAATATAAGTCATATAATAAACAACAAGTTTTCTTTTATAAATTATGATGTGACTAATTATGTATACATAAAGGGAAAACTCGATTATATACTCCACTTTGCAAGCCCGGCCAGTCCTCTTGATTATATGGAATACCCGATTCAAACACTAAAAGTGGGTTCACTCGGAACACATAAGACACTCGGTCTTGCAAAGGAAAAAGGCGCACGGTTTCTGTTAGCCTCAACATCAGAGGTATATGGTGACCCGCTTGTACACCCGCAGAATGAAGACTACTGGGGGAATGTAAATCCGGTTGGTCCGCGAGGGGTTTATGACGAGGCAAAGAGATTTGCCGAGGCCCTCACAATGGCATATCATCGTTATCACAAGGTAGATACCAGGATAATAAGGATATTCAATACCTATGGTCCCAGGATGAGGATTAAGGATGGTCGTGCAATACCAAACTTTATTACTCAGGCCCTGCTGGATGAGGATATTACAGTATATGGTGACGGGATGCAGACCAGGAGTTTTTGTTACATAAAAGATATGGTCGAGGGTATTTACAGGCTTTTACTGAGTGATTATAATCTTCCTGTAAATATAGGCAACCCCAGTGAGATGACAGTTAAGGGACTTGCAGAGGAGATAATCCGGCTTACAGGGAGTAAAAGTAAGATTACAAATCTTCCATTACCTGAGGATGATCCGAAGGTAAGACAGCCTGATATATCAAGGGCAAGGAATATTCTGGGATGGCAACCACGTGTAGAATTAGGAGAAGGTCTTGAAAAGACTATAGGGTATTTTAAGGCTAAACTTGGAGCTCCCAAATAATTAGTAAAGGAATAAGATTTAACAAAAAGATCATACCTGTATTAATAGTTCTTATAGTATTAATTCCATCATTATCATTTGAGGACCACTCTTTTGTTGGAGAGAGGCTTGTATTTGACCTCTCCTGGTACGGGATTAGCGGAGGCACCTCTGTGTTAGAGGTAGAAAAAGCGGTCTATAAAAACCACATGGTATATAAGACGACCTCCACCACCAGGTCTAACCAATTTATTTCTTTGATTTACCCTGTTCATGATGTTATAGAGTCGTATATAGATATTAAATCTTTATATCCGTACCGTTACAGGGCAAGGCAGTCAGAAGGCTCATTCAGAAGCGATAAGGAGATCATCTTTAACAGGGAGAGTAACAGCGCAAGCTATGTTAATCACAGGTCTGCAGGGAAACAAAAGACATCAGAGATATCACAGGGGACGCATGATCCTTTATCAGTTGTGTATTACTTCAGGACTCTCCCTATCGAGATTGGAAAGGATATTTATATAGATGTCTTTGATGGTAAAAAGAATTGGTCAATCCTGGTCCAGGTGTTGAAGAAGGAGCAGGTGTGGACGCCAGCCGGTACATTCAATACTATAAAGGTAAAGCCGCAGATGAAATTTGAAGGTCTTTTTGTAAATAAAGGGGATGTGTATATATGGTTTACAGATGATAATTTGCGCATACCAGTAAAAATGGAGAGTAAGATCAAGATAGGGAATATTACTGCAATGCTTTTAGAGAAAAGGCTCCCTGCACCTTAGTACCTCAATTCACAAATACGGTTACATTCGGCAGCCGATCCATCCCCACTGGCTGCGTTGCGCTCCCTGCGACATAGTGCAAAGACTATGTCTCAGTCACGCGCCTTGCCGGTGGGGCGGCTCGGCTGCCTCGGTGTGTCACCGTATTTATGAACTGAGGCACTTAGGCAAAAGCTGCATGGCAGGCATGCATATATTACCATCTTTAGGCGTCATCATGTTGACACAAGCATGGTTTTGTTGACAGGTACTATTATTCTCACGGGATTCATCATTTTAAATTCCTCAAGAAATTCAATCAGGTATAAAGATTCATCTAATTCAAATGGGGCTTTAAAAAATTGGTATGATTCATGCAATACCTGAATTGCAATGAAGAAAAAGTCCAAAGACAAAGTAATCCTGATAGACAGTGACATTGCCTGTATGGATACTGCAACCTTACGTAAGCTATTCGATGACTTCAGGAATGCAAACAGGATGTTGAGATTGCAGAAGAAGAAATTACTTGAGGAAAAGAATGCGCTGAAAAAGTGGGGAGAGGATTTGAGTCTTCTGAATGAGCTTAACAAGGCAGTTGTGGCCACATTAGATGCTGACAGGATAGTACACACTGCTCATACGAATTTGAAGGAGATTGTGCACCATGACATATTATCTGTTATTCTCTTTAAACAGAAGAAGCTCTGGCTGTTGTCAGGTATAAAATTGGATAATGAGGAGACTGCAAAGATAAAATCTTTTATCTTATCATCCCTGAAAGAGATTGCGGATATAACTGATGAAGAGACATATAAGATGGCAGTGAAATTCTTAAAGAGGGAAAAGGCCGGGGATTCTTATAAAAAGATTGATCATGATTCAATAAAACGTCAATCTCCAAACAGGGTCCTTTTCCCTATGGAGATTGGGGATAACAGGATTGGGGCAATACAACTCATACGTTATTCAGGAGACCAGTTCACTGAACATGAATACAATATAGTTTCTATGGTAGGCAGTACACTGACCCTTGCCCTGAGGAATTCCGAGATTCACCGCGAAGTGCAGGAGCTTGCAACCATTGACAGTTTAACCGGGCTTTACAATAAACGATATTTCCTCGATATCCTGAATAAAGAGTTCAAGAGTACACAGAGGTATCAAACCCCTGTCTCATTAATCATGATAGACCTTGATAACTTTAAATTGATAAATGACAAGTTCGGTCATCAGGCAGGGGATATGGTTTTAAAGAATATAGCCTCCCTCCTTACGAAGAGCCTGAGAGAGATTGATATACCAACACGATATGGCGGCGATGAGGCCGCGCTTATACTTCCGGAGACTGTGATAGAACAGGCATTTTTTGTGGCAAAGAGGATCAAGAGACTTATAGAAGAGCACCCGATAAGGATTGGTGAGGACTCTATTAAAGTGACTGCAAGCTTTGGAATATCAAGTTGTCCAAACTCAATGATAAAGACAGCAGAGGAAATGATCACTGCTGCTGACAAGGCACTTTATGAGGCCAAAAAATTTGGCAGAAACAGGATAGCATCCTGTGAGGATATATTTATGCAAAATAACGCCTACCTTGGACCTCTTGTATTTTGAATACCCTCAATAACCAGGACCTATGCAAGAACAAAGGGCAAATGTAAGGGTTAAAGACAGACTTCAGGTCTCATACCGGTTTATATCCGATGAAGATTTCAATCCTGAAGAAGGTGCGGATAAATATTTCCCAAATGTATGGGCCAGGTATCCGGATTCAATCATTTTATTAGAAGAGTCTGAAGATTCTAATTTTAAGATACTTCCTCATATCATAGACCTCAACAGGAAGATTGACCTCCTTATTGAGTTTCTGACTCAGGAAAACAGACCGAAAGTTGAGATTCCCCCAAATATGAGTGTTTGCATAAGTGCATCAGGGATAAAGCTGAATATTAGTGAACATTCAACCCCGGGACAGAAGATAGCATTGTGCATAATACTTCCTTTTGTTCCACCAACCATGATATTTATAATGGGAGAGATTACAAGAAGCATTCCTATGAGTACCTCCCTGAATAGCGGAGAAGAGGAGATGGGAATCTGCTATGAGACCGCAGTAAGATTCCTTGATCTCAAAGATGATGATTATGAAAAGATAGTTAAATATATATTTAAGAAACAACGTGATATTCTTCGCGATATGAAAAGATTGACTACAGATGGGATTTCCGATTAAGTGAAGGTGGAGATAGATGCCATTTCACCATGCCCGATAGATACTTGTATATCAAGTTGACGCTCAAAAATGCCCCGCATTTTTCAGCGTCAACTAAATTGCCTTTTGAACAAGATTGGATCGAAGACACCGTGTACATACCATTACACGCTTTGGTGTCTTGTTGATTAATACCTTTACCCTCTGCAGGTTTGGTTGGAATACCCTCTTATTCTTATTATTGGCATGACTTACATTATTTCCAACACTTCTTCCTTTACCGCATACTGAACATGCTCGGGCCATTGTAATTATACCTCCTGACTATTTTTAGTCTTGTATATAAAGACTGATAATATTATCATAATTATTATATATAACGCAAGAAGTAAATAAATCCTGTTTAAAATGGCAAATCTGCACAAAGAAATACAGTACATCAAAGGTGTGGGCCCGGCCCGGGCAAAGCTGTTTAAACGGCTTGGGATTGCTACAGTAGAAGACCTCCTCTACTATTCACCTTTCAGATATGAAGACAGGGGAAATATAAAACCCATAAGGGATTTATGCCAATCCGGCAGTGACGCTTACCAGACTGTTCAGGGCAAGGTAATGTCTGCAAGGGTTATAGTTACACCAAGACAGAGGATGAAGATATTTGAGGCCACAATTGGAGATGGTTCAGGGCAGATAACTGCAAAGTGGTTTAATCAGGTATTTCTTAAAAACGTTTTGAAAAAAGATAAAATGGTTGTATTGAGCGGTCATGTTAAAATAGATAATTTTGTTTATGGACCATACATGGAGGGGCCGGAATTCGAGATAATAGATTCAAATGAGGGTGGGTTAATACATACAGGGAGGATTGTACCAATTTACCATGGAACAAACGGGCTGTCACAGAAGGTTATCAGAGGGATAATGAATGGTGCACTCGATTCATACCAATTGAAAGAGATAATCCCTGATTTTCTACTTAATAAATACCACCTCCCTGGCCGTGCTGAGGCAATCAAGGATATCCATTTCCCTCCGGAGGGGTCTGATATTGATAAATTAAATAAATGTGATACGAGTGCACACAAGAGGGCCTCTTTTGAAGAGTTTCTATTATTAGAGCTTGGTCTTGCATTAAAGAAAGGGGTTGTTACAAAAGAGCATGGGATATCTTTTAATGTCAATGGCCCTGTTACTGATAAATTGCATTCAGCCTTACCATTTAAACTGACATCATCACAACAGAGGGTCATTGATGAAATAAGGGAAGATATGTCAGGACCTCACCCCATGAACAGGCTCCTCCAGGGAGATGTTGGCTGCGGGAAGACCATAGCAGCACTTACTGCCATACTCATTGCTGTTGAAAACGGGTATCAGACAGCGCTGATGGCCCCTACAGAGGTGCTTGCAGAACAGCATTACAGGAACATCAGGACTTACATCGACCAGCTCGGCATTACATCATGTATCCTGACCAGTGGACTAAGAGCCAGAGACAGAGAAATGGTTCTTCAAAATATTTTAAGTGGCAAGGTGGATATTGTCATTGGCACTCATGCCCTGCTCGAAGAGGGTGTTGTCTTTAAGAGGCTCGGGCTTGCAGTTATTGATGAACAGCACAAATTCGGTGTCCTTCAGAGGGGAGCACTAAAGAAAAAGGGATACAACCCGGATGTCCTCATAATGACAGCCACTCCAATACCGCGTACACTCGCCATGAGTGTCTATGGTGACCTTGACCTGTCAGTTATAGATGAATTACCCCCGGACCGCATCCCTGTTATTACTGAGTGGCTTTATGGCGGCAGGAGGAAAGATGCCTACTTTATAATGAAAGACGAGTTAAAGAAGGGGAGGCAGATATATGTGATATACCCGCTTGTTGAAGAATCTGAAAAGGTTGATCTTAAAGGGGCGACAGAGATGGCAGAGAGGTTACAGAAGGCCTTTCCTGAATACCGCATTGGACTATTGCACGGCAGGATGAAGTCTGAGGAAAAGGAAGAGATCATGAACAGCTTCAAGGGTAATGAGATACATGTACTTGTGTCAACCACGGTAATTGAGGTAGGTGTGGATGTGCCTAATGCCACAGTTATGGTTGTAGAACATGCTGAGAGATTCGGATTATCTCAATTGCACCAGTTACGCGGAAGGGTTGGGAGAGGTAGTGAGAGGTCCCGTTGTCTTCTTCTCACAAACGCAAATATCAGCGAAGATGGCAGGAGACGTCTAAGTATAATGGAGAGGAGTGGCAATGGATTTGAAATAGCCGAGGAAGATTTGTTAATAAGGGGACCAGGTGAATTCTTTGGTACGAGGCAGACAGGAATTCCTGAGCTCAGGGTGGCTAATTTACTGCGGGATGCAAAGATTCTGGAGGCTGCAAGGAAAGAGGCATTTGATATTGTAATGAAAGATCCGGTTATGGAAAAGCCGGAGAACAGATTACTGCGTGATGCTATGGAAATAAAATGGAAGAACAGACTTGAGCTTGGCACAGTGAGCTAAGATATAGAGACTTGATTTTACCTGGTTAATTATATAATATGCAAGTCATGGACTTGATGGGTAAGATACAGCATGATCTGTCAGAAGGCATTTCAATCCTGAGAAAAGAGGGGACTTCCTTATTTCTTAAGACTATGACAGAGGTGGATATGCTGAAGTTCAGGTATGACCTGCATAAGGTTGGGAGCCAGTTATCTGATTTCTACAGGGAACTCGGTGAGAGATTTACAGAGGCTATAGTAAAAAAGGATCATGGTTTTCTGTCAAAACAGGAGACTAAGGATTTAATCGAACGGATTGATACAGTCAGGATAGACGAAGAGAAATATAAGAAAGAGTTAGATGATTTAAGAGATCTCCAGAAGGATAAGGGAGGTTGATATGAAGTGCATAGTATCTATTTTGATTACATGCCTTTTTCTGGTTTCATGTGCGCCCAGAATTATCCCTCGGTCAGGCCAGCTTGGTTTGGTTGACCTTAAATCAAATATAATTACAAAGGAGAAGGATGGCATAAAGGTATCAGTCCAGACAGAGGAATGGCATTATCCGCCGTATGCGTTGATCGATTATTTTACACCCTTTCTCTTCCTGATAAGGAATAATACTGAGGATAAGATATCTGTTAAATATAGCGGTCTTATCCTCTTTGATGAACTTGGAAACCAGTTTGATGCAATTCCGCCCGAAGGTGTAGAGTACATGATGTTATCGAGGGAGATTTATGGTGACAGATATCCAGATCTGTTTTTCAAGTTTGAAGAGTCAAGGCCTCCCTATACTTATGGGTTTGAATTACCCGCATATTTGAAGAAGCCATTCAGTAATATATCTATCCTTTCCCTCCCGGAGGCTGTGGTATATCCACATTCACAGGTGCGTGGTTTTGTCTATTTCAGGGAGGCTGTAGCGTATGGGAATAGTCTTAGATTAAGGGTTGAACTCGATGGATATGAAGACGAGTTTGAATTTGACATAAATAAGTAGACTATTCTTGTTCTAAAGGAGGAAGTTTTGATTACAGTCGCAGGCATTGACATAGGGACTAACACCCTTAGATTACTTATTGCTGAGTTTTCTCCTGGCGGCAGATTTAACAAGATACATTCAAGAAGGCATATAACGAGACTCGGGGAAGATATTACAAAGACCGGCAGGCTTAAGGGAGAGGCTATGGACA
>MHER01000053.1:0-6256 GCA_001805205.1 Nitrospirae bacterium RIFCSPLOW2_12_42_9
AAGTAATAATAGGGGCCATACTCACACAGAACACCTCATGGAAGAATGTAGAGAGGGCTATCACTTCTCTTAAGCGTACCGATCATTTTTCACCTCAGGGATTATATCAGATTCAAACTGATAAACTTGCTCAACTGATCAAATCTTCCGGTTATTTTAATATAAAAGCCAAACGATTAAAGAATTTTTTATCCTTCCTGTTTAATGGATACCGGGGAGATATAGACCTGATGTTAAAAGATGATGGTAAAAAATTAAGGGAGAAACTGCTTCACGTAAATGGCCTCGGACCAGAAACCGTTGACTCCATCCTCCTGTATGCAGCTCAATATCCCATATTTGTAGTGGATGCCTATACAAGACGCATATTTTCAAGACATAATTATCTTAGTGAAAAGGCTGCATATCATCAGGTTCAGGAACTCTTTATGAATAACCTTCCAAAAGATACTGCTTTATTTAATGAATATCACGCCCTTATTGTCAGGGTCGGAAAGGATTTGTGTAAAAAATCACCTCTATGCAGTCAATGTCCTCTGGAATACGATTTGCATAAGAAACCCAAAAGTGTTATAAAATAAGATTATTATAAAACAGATTGAACGACTGAAATAATGATTGGTAACTTTTTTAAAAAGATAATTGGCACAAAGAATGAACGGGAAATAAAGCGTCTCGAGGATGTCATAGTTCAGACAAATGCTCTTGAGCCTGCCATATCTTCCCTTTCTGATAATGCCCTGAGACAGAAGACAGACGAGTTCCGTTCTGCACTCTCAAACGGAAAGACTATCGAGGATATCATTCCCGAGGCATTTGCTGTTGTGCGTGAAGCATCAAAGAGGGTACTCGGCATGAGACACTTTGACGTTCAGCTCATTGGCGGGATGGTCCTGCATGAAGGTAAGATCGCAGAAATGAAGACCGGTGAAGGTAAGACCCTTGTTGCCACATTACCGGTCTATCTCAATGCGCTTCCAGGCAAAGGGGTCCATGTGATTACTGTAAATGACTACCTTGCAAAACGTGATAGTCAGTGGATGGGGGAGATTTATCGATTTTTAGGCCTCACTGTCGGACTGATACAGCATGATATGCCGGATAGAGAGCGTCAGATGTCCTATGCCTCTGATGTGGTTTACGGAACCAATAATGAGTTTGGGTTTGACTATTTAAGGGATAATATGAAGTTTGACTCTTCTATGTTTGTCCAGAGAGGGCTTAACTATGCAATAGTTGATGAAGTTGACAGCATTTTAATTGATGAGGCAAGAACACCCCTGATAATCTCAGGCCCAACAGAGGAATCTACAGACAAATATTATAAGATAAACAAGATTATACCTTTTCTTAAAGAGACACAGGATTATACACTTGAGGAAAAGACCCGTACAGTAGCACTGACAGAGGAAGGGAATGCCAAGGTAGAACGGCTGCTCGGCCTGAGTAACCTCTATGATATATCAAATATTGATATGGTACATCATGTTATCCAGGCATTAAAGGCACATACAATCTTTAAGCGAGATGTAGATTATGTGGTAAAAGACGGCGAGGTTCTTATTGTTGATGAATTTACTGGAAGGTTAATGCCTGGAAGACGATATAGCGACGGCCTGCACCAGGCGCTTGAGGCAAAGGAAAATGTAACTATTGCAAAAGAGAACCAGACCCTAGCCACCATTACCTTCCAGAACTATTTCAGGCTTTATAATAAACTGGCAGGTATGACCGGTACAGCAGATACAGAGGCAGTGGAATTTCAAAGCATATATAAACTAGATGTAGTGGTAATCCCACCTAATAAGCCCATGATTCGAGCAGACAATTCTGATGTAGTGTATAAAACAGAGAAGGAAAAGTTTAATGCAATAGTAAATGAAATTATTGAATGTAATAAACTGGGTCAACCGGTACTGGTTGGAACGGTTTCTATTGAGAAATCTGAGAAAATAGCTGCCTTGCTTGGAAGGAAAGGGATAAAACATGAAGTTCTGAATGCAAAATTCCATGAACGTGAGGCAGAAATAATAGCACAGGCCGGCCGGAAAGCCGCAGTTACAATAGCAACCAATATGGCAGGAAGGGGTACAGATATACTCCTCGGCGGCAATCCGGACTTCCTTTCCAAAAGGGAGTATGCCAAACAACCGGACCTCCCCCAGGAAGAAAAAGATAGAATTTACAAAGCCTTAATGACCCAGTGCGAAAAAGAGAAGGAAGAGGTACTTAAAGCAGGCGGGTTACATATAATCGGTACTGAAAGACATGAGGCCAGGCGTATCGATAATCAGCTTCGTGGCCGGTCAGGCCGTCAGGGGGATCCTGGTTCTTCCCGTTTCTACCTGTCTCTTCAAGATGACCTCATGCGTATATTTGGTTCTGAACGGATTGCCTCTCTGATGGACAAGCTTGGAATGGAAGAGGGTACACCTATTGAACATAGAATGGTATCAAAGGCCATAGAGGGGGCACAGAAAAAGGTAGAGACCCACAACTTCGATATCAGAAAACACCTCCTTGAATATGATGATGTAATGAATCAGCAGAGAAAGGTTATTTACGGACAGAGAAAGCAGATACTCCACGGAGAAAAACTAACAGATATCATATTTGATATGACAGAAGATGTCATTGATGAGATACTGCCTGTATTTTGCAGCAAAGATATCTATCCGGAGGAGTGGGATTTAAAAGGCCTGAGAGAGTCCCTCGCACGGCAATTCTCCTTAAATATTAAAGAAGAAGATATAGATTTTTCAAGCATTGGAGTTGAGGGATTAAGGGAGACCCTGCTTGAGAAAGTCCAGAATGTCTACAAAAACAAAGAGAGCGAATTTACTCCGGATGTAATGAGGCGGGTAGAAAAGATCCTGTTCCTGCAGGTTGTTGATGCCCTTTGGAAGGACCACCTTCTGGCAATGGATCATCTTAAAGAGGGAATAGGGCTTAGAGGTTACGGACAGAAAGACCCTCTTAATGAATATAAACTTGAAGGTTTTGAAATGTTCAATTCAATGATCAAGCAAATAAAAACAGATACCATCGAACGATTATTTAAGATACAATTGGTAAAAGAAGAACCTGCACCCCAACGTGTCCCTGTTATGCCGAGGGCCATTCGTATGAATCGTGGAGAGGTACCCCAGGCAAAACCTGTTCAGAAAAACGCAACAAAGGTCGGAAGAAATGACCCATGCCCCTGCGGCAGCGGGAAGAAGTATAAAAAATGCTGCGGAGCTTAGTGCCTTGGTGTGTAACCGAATTTGTGAATTGAGGCGCTTAGACTAAAACACTCCCTGGCAACTACCGATATAGCATCTACATTTTTGAAATAAAATAGTGCCGTCTGATTATCCTAAAGCCATTTAATTGGCTTCTATTATCCCTCTTCAGACAACGAGGGAGAAAGAGAACATGCCGAATCTGATAGAAGAGAATAAGGAACTAAGAGAAAATCTTAAACAGGTTAAGAAAGAACTCTCTTTCTTCATGAAGGTAGGAAAGGCACTTACCTCCACACTCGAACTCGACAAGGTACTTGAAATTATTATGGAAAACGTCCACTGCCTTGTAAAACCAGAGTCATGGTCTCTTCTGCTTCTGGATGATGAAAGAAATGATTTGTATTATGTCATTGCAAAGGGGAGGCTGCCTGATGCAGTAAAAGGTGTGCGTCTGCAGATGGGGGAAGGGGTAGCCGGTCGTGTTGCTGAAAATGGGAAACCTTTGATTATTAGCAGCGTGTCAAAGGAGAAACGGTATTCAAGCTTTTTAAAAAATAACAACAGGGGATTTATTTCAAAAAGCATCTTATGTGTCCCTATAATAAATAAAAAGAAGACCATCGGGGTATTGGAAACAATAAATAAGAAGGATAACACACCCTTTCACAAGAGGGATATGGAGCTTATGTCAAAGCTTGCTGATCAGGCGGCAATAGCAATAGAGCGGTCAAATCTATATCAAAAAATGGCCAATCTTGCCATAACTGACGACCTGACTAAATTATTCAATCTCAGGTATCTTTACAGGGTACTGGATTTAGAAGTTAAACGGAGTAAAAGATATAATTCCATATTCTCTGTGATATTTTTAGACCTGGACTGCTTTAAACTGGTAAATGATAAATATGGTCATCTCCATGGGAGTAAGACCCTCGTTGAGGTTGCAAGCATCCTTGTCAGGGCCTTGAGAGAGGTAGATATTATTTCACGCTACGGAGGGGATGAGTTTGTAATTGTATTACCACATACCCCTGTGGAAAAGGCGATAAGGATAGCAGAAAGATTGCAAAGAGATATTAATCATCATCACTTTCTTAAAGATGAGGGCCTGGCACTCAAGGTTACAGCAAGCTTTGGGGTAGCCGGTTTCCCTGATCATGCCCAGGATGAAATAGAGTTATTGAGATTATCAGACCAGGCTATGTATCTGGCAAAGAGCCTCGGTAAGAACCGTGTTGTCATTGCAAATGAACTCTCTTACCAGAAAACCACTTCACATTATTGATTGCTGATTGCGAACTGCTCTTCTCTGACAGAAAGAGGATGCTGTTCCCTCTTTGTAAGATTTACAGAGACAATCTTTGATACACCTGGATCCTCCATTGTTATTCCATACAGTGTATCAGCAGCCTCCATTGTACGCTTGTTATGTGTGATGATAATGAATTGTGAAAACCCGGTCATATCCTTAACGCTGTTAATAAAACGTTCTGTATTAACCTCATCAAGCGGTGCATCAATCTCATCAAGTACACAGAATGGTGTGGGACGGGCCAGGAATGTTGCGAATATCAGGGAGATCGCTGTAAGCGCCTTCTCCCCACCTGAGAGCAATGCCAATTGACTGACCTTTTTACCTGGTGGTTGTGCAAATATCTCAATCCCTGAATCCAGTACATTGTTTTCATCTGTAAGCACAAGTCTCGATTCTCCTCCCTGGAAAAAGAGTTGAAACAGATACTGAAACTTCTCGTTAATTATATTAAAGGTGTTTAAAAACATCTCCCTTGTTGTCATGTTTATTTTTGAAATTGTCTTATGTAATGTCTCACATGCCTGCGTGAGATCAGACTCCTGGGAGGTTAAAAATTCATATCTTTGATTAAGCTCCTGATATTCTTCGATAGAGGCAAGGTTTACAGGCCCCATCCTGTTGAGCCTCTCCTTGAGTGCAGTCAGGCTTGAGGTCAATTCATCTATGTTCAGGTCCTTGAGATTTAAGTTCTTTATCTCCTCTTCCAGGTTTATCTGGTATGTTGTATAAATGGTCTCCTTCAGGTGGGCTGTCTCCAATCTTATCTCGGCCTTCTGTATCTCAAACTGGTTTATCTCTTTCTTTATATCTTCCATGACCCTCCGTTTTTCCTTCAACTCCTCTTCTGATAACCTCTGCCTCTCTTCCCTGCCAGCCCGCTCATTTTCTTTAGCCACAATCTCCTTTGAGATTGCATCCTTTTTTTGCCAGAGATCGGTAATGGTTGACTCTATTCCAGATTTCTCCCTGAGATATCCATCTATTTTCTGGTCTATTTTTGAAAGACTCTCTTCCTTGTCAGTTGTCAGTGTGGTTGCGCTCTCAATCCGTTCTCCAAGCTCTTTGAGTCGTACGGATAAAGACTCCCTTTTCTCCTTCCGGGTTGCAAGCTCTAACTTCCTGGTAGTAATTCCTCTTTGTGCCTCCTCCCAACGCTCTCTTCCCAGCTTCTGGCTTTCAATCAGTCCCTGTATCTCCTGCTCCCCTTCAGCCTGCTCTGCCAGAAGTCTTTGAATCTCTTCATTATATATGTTTAGCTCTGAAGACAGGTTACTGATCTCAGAATCAATCCCCCGCTCCTCCAGGCAAAGTGTCTCTATCCTGAGCTGAATCCTCTTCTCATCATCTATTAGTGCCTCTATATCCTTATCAATATTAACAATACGAATCGTTTCCTCGTGTATCTGTTTATTAATATTTTCAATTTGTACCTGTAAAAGGACCTTCTCGTTTTTCGCCCTTTCAACTTCTCCTTCTGTCCCGGATACCTCCCTCTCCAGTCTTAAGAGCTCATTCTTAAGGGCGCGTAGTTCTCTCCTTTTCTGTATCAAACCAGGGGATTTACCATTAGAAATCCCTCCGGTTATACGTCCACTCGACTCTACAACCTCTCCGTCAATTGTAACAAATGTATAACTGCTGTTAGTTTCCTTTAAAAGGTTCAGGGCAGTCTCGAGTTTGTCCACAATTACAACATCAGAAAAGAAATATTCTG
>MHER01000053.1:6263-12412 GCA_001805205.1 Nitrospirae bacterium RIFCSPLOW2_12_42_9
CTCATAACCTTCCCTGAATTCAATAAATGTCATCGCAGGGCCAATTACTCCACTTATATTTGAAAGCTGTTGTAATGCCTTTCCTTCGATTCTGTATTTTTCCGGCCTCGGTCTTTTTGGGATAAATGTGGTCCTGCCGGCACAGTTTGATTTTAGAAACTCAATTGCCTTTTTTGTATCTTCCTGACCTTCCACTACTATGTTCTGGAGACGTTCACCTAAAACTGCCTCAATCACCTTTTCTGCCTGTAACTCCCCTTCAATATTATCCCGGTTTGGAATATTGGGTGCAGGGGTTATGATATCGAGGAAATCCGCTACTATCCCGTGAATCCCTGCGAGTGGAGAGGTATCTCCCCCTTTTGACAAAAGGATTGACTTTACACCCTCCTGATATCCTTCAAGGTTTTTCTCCATCTCTTCGAGAGAATGGTATCTTGCCTCACTGCGGTGAAAGGCCTCTTTTATCCTGTCCAATCTTCCTGTACTCTCTATGAGAGAATTTTCAGTTGAGGCAAGTTTGTCTGTAAGGGAAGTCATTAAGGCGGTTTTTTCTTCAAGGCCATAACTTACCACACCCTTGCCTTCTTTCCTGGAAAGTATTTGTGCCTGTGTTTCTGCTAATTGCGTGGCACTGCCTGCCTTTTCTGCAAGACCCCGCTCTTTTAGTCTGTTAAGCTCAGTAATCCTTGCCTGGATTGAGGTTTCCCGGTTCCTTGCCTCTGTTATCTTTCCTACTGTCCCGAATACCCTTGTACGTGTATTCTCCAGACTCTCCTGGAGGTTGTAGAATTCCCGGCTCGCTGACTCAAACTGTTTTTCCTCTTCAAGGATAGCTGCCTCTGCCCTAATAAGCGCCTCTTCAATAATATCCTTCTCTATCCTGAAAGACTCTGATGTAACATTCAGGGTCTGAAGATTTTCCCTTAGCTTTGAGATCTCACTGAGCAGGCGCTCTTTCTCACCTTTTTGATGTGTAACCTGACTGTCTAAAAGGACAAGTTTATTTTCATTCTCGCTTATCTCCCTGTCAAAACTAAATAATGATTGTCTCAGGCCATTAAGAATCCTGTTATCCTCACCTATCAATCTCCTTGTTTCCTCTGTTTCTGCCTCCATGTTTGAGACCTCTGAGAGGGTCTTTATCTCCCTCACCCGTAAGACCTCTTCTCTGCTGAGCAGATACTTAAGTGTGCTCTCAATAGATGTATATTTTGCTGCATAGAGTGCAATCTCCTGCTCTTTTATCCGGCCTGCCAGTTCCTGATATTCCCTGGCCTTTCGTACCTGTCTGTCAAGAGAGTTAATCTGCCTCTTTACCTCAGATATTATATCCCTGACCCTCAGAAGGTTGTGCTGTGTGGCCTCTAATTTTCTAAGTGCCTCGGTCTTCCTATATTTGAATTTCATAATGCCGGCAGTGTCTTCAATTATGGCCCGGCGGTCTTCCGGTGTTGAGGTGAGGATCCTTTCGACCTTCCCCTGCTCTATGACAGTATGTCCCTTAAAACCTACACCCGCATCGATTAGTATATCCTTGATATCCTTTAATCTGCAGTGTACCTTATTTATAAGATATTCACTCTCCCCTGAACGGAATAACCTTCTCGTTATCTCAACTTCGGAGTAGCCGGAATATTGAGACGGCAGCTCCCCTTTTATATCTCCGATAGTGAGGGTTACTTCAGACATACTAATGGTCTTTCTTGATTCACTACCAAAGAAAATGACATCCTCCATCCGTTCACCCCTGAGGGTCTTGGTGCTCTGTTCACCCATGGCCCAGAGTACGGCATCCACTACATTACTTTTGCCGCAGCCATTTGGACCAACAATACAGGTAATACCAGGCTGGAAGGAGAGGATGGTCTTTTCAGGGAAGGTCTTAAACCCAAAGATCTCTACCTTGCGGAGACGCATGGATTCTTTTTTACCATATGCAGAAACAAAAGTAAAGGGAAAAATACAATTCTATGGGTGATGGTGGAGTTTTGATACAAGATATAGGAATCAGGGCTGGTTGAGTCTAATCAGTTTCCCTTTTGCGCTTGCAATGGTCTTGCCATTAATTGTCGTGGCTTCTGCAATGGCCTCAAGGAGTTTCTTACTCTCTTTAGTTATTGTAGAGAATATTTTTATCTTTTCTCCTGACATTAAAGGTGCACTATACCTGATCTCCATCCATGCTGTTACTGCATTATATCCCAGCTCAAATGCGAGTTTTACCATTGCCTCATCGAGTATAGTTGCGATAATCCCGCCATGTGTTATGCCCTGAAACCCCTGATATTCCGGTCCTGGAATAAACTCACACTTAATAGTCTTTTTGACCTTGTCTGTCTCAAAAGGGATCTTGAGACCAGACGGATTTTTTGGACCACAAACAAAGCATTTATCATCACCAATAAGTTTGTAATTCATACAGTATTTCTATTTTTAACAACAAGTGGTCACTATGTTGAATATTACCCGGTACAGTTACATTTTCCCTTCCACAATCTCAATCTCCTCTTATCAATTTGCCACTCAAGAGTGAAGGTATCGACTTCTATATTCCCCCTTTTGACTACGGGGGGATTCATCTGTAAACATCTTTTCTATGAGCGATAGACAGCACTTTTATAGTTTTGACGTTATCATCAATGCTGTAAATCAGTCTATAGTCGCCGCTCCTTAAGCGATAATATTCTGTTTCCTTTAGTTTCTTATGTCCGAAAGGTCTTGGATTGTCTTCAAGTGAAATTATTTTATCTCTGATTTTTACCCTCACGGTATCAGGCAGTTTCAGAAATTCCTTTTCTGCCTTTGGAACTATCTCAATAGAATATTTACCCATTTAATTGCCATGTTCTTTCAAAAAATCTCTGAAAGGTCTGCTTTTTCCCTTTGCCCTGCTTTCAGCTATGGCTATATCTATCAGATCTTCACGAAGTCTCTTATCCTTTAATATCGCTGACAGAAAAATATCCTGTTCCTTTCTTGCCAATGCTCTAAACGCTGTTAAAAAAACCTCTGCTGTTGCCCCTTTTGTTCTCATAAGTCATCTCCTTTGTTTAAATTTGTTTAAATTATTCTCATTCTATCCTTTTCCCCTCCACTATGGCAATCTCTTCCGGTGTTAGTTCGTAAAGCGCATATACCATATTTACTCACATTCAAGGGCAATCGAGACAATTACAATGCAAGCCATTTATGGGTATATTAAGGTTTTTCCAGATTTTAATGTCCTCTTTACACAACGCTATTTTTACCTTTTTATCCTGTTTTATTATTGAATCAATTATTGTTTTAAACATGGACAATCTATGCTTGTCAGGATATCTTAGTTTAGCTCCATCACTAATAAGCCCTGAAGTAATCTTTAATAGCGAAGACTCCGGAAAGCGTGAACTGATATGTGATGCAAGCCCCTTTGAAGGACGGTACTCGCCGATGGTGATTCTTTCTGGCTTAACATAATTAAATATTTTTTCAATAAGCTCTGTATAGTCTTTTTTCCATGTTGAGTAAAGTATTACAGGGTCTATTCTCAATCGTACCTCATAACCGGCATCCTGTAACTTTCTTGCAGCTATTAACCTTGCCTCTGGCGAAGCTGTTCTATGCTCAAGTTGTTTGTAGACCATATCTGTATTAATACTGAGAGACATAATGGTTTTATTCTTATGCTCAAGATTCAATAATGAATCAACGCAATCGCTTTTGGTAAGAAAAAGAAGTCTTGTTTTTTGAGTCTCTTCTGCTGCAAAAGTTATAAGTTCTTTTGCAAACCCTGTAATATCTTCAACAGCCAATGGGTCGCATAATTCGCCAAGGTTTAATATTCTAAGCATGTCAGGGATATCTTCCCTGTCAAAGCTTATAATCTCTTTAAACATTTTATCGTAATTGACAAAATGAGTTGATATAGGCATATTGCGGAAGGTAAGATAAAGATAACAGTATTCGCACCAGAAATTGCAATTATTGTAAGCAGTCAGCTTATAAAATTTAGCGCACCTGCCAATCGGATGTTGAAACTGTTCAATGAAAGGACTTATACGGTTTCTCAATAAAAGAACGCCTCTTTCAGCCTGAAGTTTTTCTACACCCTTTTCACCATTCACAGAAGGAGTTTGATTAAACCACTTCAAAGGTAAATTCGCTTTCTTTGCTATCTTCTTTGCTATTAATTCATCACAGTTTCCACGCACTGCCCAGATCTCGGAAACAAGGGGTTGGTGGACATTATTATAGTTTGCGAATGTTTTTCCTATTTTGAAGTCCATTTCAGGATTTTTTATAGTAACTGATGGACCTCCTGAGAAGACATCTTCACCTGGAGAAATCATCCTTAACCCTTCTTACTCCTGCTTTACAAATAGTTTGATAATATTTGCTTCCTTGTTAATCAATGGGTTATAGCCTTTACTCCCCTTTTTTACTAATAATTTACTAATAATTTACTAATAAAATTCACACCAAAATCCAACGGGATTTCTTATCCGACCCACTATTTTTAATCACTTTATCCTTTCCGGACATCTCAGAAAGCAAATTATTTATTTTTATCTTTTTTTGTTTTGCACTCAAGACATCCGGTAGTTTGCTCATAAGTAAATCATCTATATCCTGCCTACTTGCTGATCCAAATTTTTCTATCAGTGCAATTATCATCTCTTTGTAATGCTTTTTATTCAGGGGGAGATTTTTGATATAAGTTGACCTTTCTCCTGTAATAGCAGCTATCTGTGCAGTAACATAAATGTTTGGGTATCTTCCTTCGACCAACTGGTTCTTTTTTAAGAATAAAAAGGCTTCCTTAGGAATTTGCTGTCGTTTCTGCACCTTATCCAAAAGTATTGCTGTTCTAAGATCAAGGTCTGCCCGCTCAATTAGTAACTTAGTGTAATTTTCATCAATAATATGGCCATAAATTTTTAAAGAAACTTTTCCGGGATCTGAAATATCATATTCAGGCAAGGGAAAATATCTTTTTTGTTGTTCAATAAACATTCTTTTTATCCCATATCCCATTGTGTCTATCATCCCGAGATTATTCATCCCCTGAGATAAAAAGTAATTGCGATACTTCTCAGGGGTTTTATCGCCTAACGTATAATCTTCAACTGTCCCCTCAAAGAAATTCCCTGCATTGATAAACATAAGTTCCCCAGGTTTTTCAGTGACGATAATGCGGGCTTGCAGAGAATAATCCTGATGTGCAATGCAATTATTCAATGCCTCAAGAATTACCCACTGGTCATATTTGCTCACTTCAATCGGTATAAGCATATTTTTAGGAAGGATTTTGTACGTCGTATTTCTAATCCTTTGATAAACCTTGTTGATATTCAGGTAGAAAGGTGGATCAAAGTGTTCATAGGCAGTCTCCTTATCTTCCAATTTCCATGTAATACGGGCAACTGCCGGAGAAATAAAATGTGTTGATTCAGGCTTTCCCAAAAGGATTATGGCAGTATTGGTTATCATCCCATTAACAGTAATCTTGGCCTTGTCCAGAAAAGTTGTTATATCCCATTTATCAATCTCAGAAGCAAAAAAGCGATTTTCGTTCTTTGTTTTAAACTTTTCCTTTGCTACAGAAATAGCCTCTTCAGCAAGGTCAGCAATAGTCGCCCCTTCACAGATCTGCGCAGACCAATCGGTAATCTGTTCACTACTCCATATCTTTCTGGCCTTTTCCGGAAAATCTGCAAGCCTTTTCTTGTAGCTGCCGACACGGATATATTCTATGCCTTTAAAACTAACCGGAGTGTTATGGGCAGGATCGATTTTGAAGATCACGATGGGCTTGCCATTGTAATCAAAATCCAGAATTTTGAAATCCACACGAGGGGTAAGAAGCCTGGCAAGCCAGTTTTCAAGTTCTTCGTTGCCCACCTTTTCCTTCCTGGGCTTGAAGGTTGTGCCTTTTACCGCATGCGTGGAGTCTTCAATGCCAAACACTAAATATCCGGCATCTTTCTGGTGCAAACAGGCCGCGTTGGAAAGTGCAGAAATATATTCTCCAATTTCCTGAGGTCTGTAGTCATTCTCTTTAAACTCAATCCACTCAGTCTCATCTGGCAAAGTGCGCAAGTCGTCTAAGAGGTCTTTTATATCATCCTGATTCAATTCTCCTCCCTTAACAGGAGCTTCAATATAAC
>MHER01000054.1 GCA_001805205.1 Nitrospirae bacterium RIFCSPLOW2_12_42_9
CACATCTTCTATCCCGATATCGCCATTGATAACATTTTGAAGACTGTATACCGGCGTCAGCCCCAGCATAACATCAAGATTACCAAGTCCCATATCTGCGTCCAGCACAAGCACCTTCTTACCAAGCTTTGTAAGGGCAAAGGCAAGGTTTGCAACCACACTGGTCTTGCCCACTCCGCCTTTGCCGCTTGTGATTGAAATCACCTTTATTTTCCTGTCACTCATCCTCGTCTGTCCCTTAACCGCAGTTTTATTAATTATCTCTTTCAGAGTCAGAGCCTGATCCATTTACCCTCCTGTTTTATTTGATAGAGGGAGGCTAAAGCCTCCACTACCCCATTTTTGTATTCTTAATGACAATTTATAGTATCCATTCCAAGGATCAATTTACATAATCGTTCCGATGTTGACATCTCTATGTCTTCAGGAACACGCTGCCCTGTTGCAAAGTATGAGAGGGGCTTCTGTGCCTTTATCATCGCATTAAAAATAAGCCCGAACTTTGCCGCCTCATCTAATTTTGTAAATAGTAGTCCGCTGATAGGCATGTCGCTGAACTGATTTATAATATCCGTGAGTATGATGTCGCTGCTTGTTGCTGAAAGGACCAGATGGCAGTCTAATGACCTTGTATGGTTTAATAACTCCCTGAGTTCACCTATAAAGACCCTGTCTTTATGATTACGTCCTGCTGTGTCTATCAGGATCAGGTCAGCATCCCTTCTCTTATTAATTATATCAGGTAAATCAGAAGGGGAAAGTACAATATCCACCGGAAGACCTATTATTTTTGCATATATTTTTAGTTGTTCTATTGCCCCTATCCTGAATGTGTCAAACGTTAACAGGTTAACCTTCTTCTTATCAACCAGTGTATATTTCGCTGCAATCTTGGCAATTGTTGTGGTTTTTCCAACTCCAGTAGGTCCAATAAATACAGCTATCTTCTGACCGCTGTTTGTTTTATATACAGGGCCGGTAGTCTTAACCTGTTTCTGGAGCATTTCAAGGCCATATCTGTTTATTTGGTCCATGTTATCTTTTTGATCACCCTGTATTTTATTATCAATGATTTTTATCAATCTCCTGGCTAAAGACGGATCTATCCCCCCGGATATCAGTCTTCTCTGAAATAAAACAATCTTATCTGAAAATGTCTTTATTTCTTCATCTTCATCTCCCCGGATTAATTCCTGAATATATTCCTTTAAAACTGCTATTTCAGACTTCATACCCCTTAACTCTGCCGGTGTTAAACTCATTTCCACCCTTATCTTTTGGACCTCATCCCTCAGACCCTTTTCTGTTACTGCATTATCTGCAGCATGTCCCTGGAAATATTCCTGATAAGATTGTCCATCCTGTGGTTTATTTGTGTAATCTCTTGCAGCCACAACCTCTACGACCTCCCTGCTGAACATGCCGAATGCACCGCCCCCCTTTTTCACATTCCTGGTAGATAATATGACTGCATCAGGGCCGAGGTCATTCTTTATACGCTTAATGGCCTCCTTCATATCCTGGACTTCATACTTTTTGATCTGCATCACTATACCTCACTATATCTATGGGTTGTACATTTACCATTGAAGAAATCTCATTGGACGATAATATAACAATGTTGGGGATAAACCTCTCTATAAACCTCCTTAATGGACTACGGATCGCGGGTGATGTAAGCAATACCGGATATATCCCTTTTTTATTTGCATTCTCCATTACACTCCTGAGCCGGTTGATAATGCCATGTGCCATTCGTGGTTCAAGAGAGATATGCATCCCCTGAGGAACCTGGCGAACAGCAGAACTTATCTTTTCCTCAAGGGATGGCTCGAGTGTTATAACCGGCAGATTATTCTGTGCCTGATATTGTTTTGTTATAGTCCTCGCAAGATTCGCACGCACGTACTCAGTCAGTATCTCCGGATCTTTTGTTGAAGGTGCATAATCAGCTAATGCCTCAAGTATGGTCAATAGATCCCTAACCGGGACCCTCTCCTTCAGTAAATTCTGTAAGACCTTCACTACTATGCCGAGCGGGATCAGGCCAGGTACAAGCTCCTCAACAACCTTGGGATATCTCTTTGCAAAATTATTGAGCATTGATTGTATCTCCTGTCTCCCGATAAGTTCGTAACTATAAGTACGTATTATCTCCGTGAGATGTGTGGCTATTACAGTTGATGGATCAACAACTGTATAACCTGACAGCTCAGCCCTCTCCTTATCCTGCGTTAATATCCATAATGCCGGGAGTCCAAAAGATGGCTCCCTTGTTGCTATACCCTGTATACCCTTCTCAATCCCGGTTGGGTTTAGTGCGAGGTGCCGGTCCATCATCAATTCTCCATTCGCAACCTCTGTCCCTTTAATTAAGATGGAATATCTGTTAGGTTCAAGCTGCAGGCTGTCCCTGATATGGACAGAAGGGATCATAATCCCCATCTCAGAGGCAAACTGATGCCGGACTGACTTGATCCTTTCCACGAGATCACCCTTTTGCTCGGAATCAACAAGCGGGATAAGGGAGTATCCCAGGTTAAGCTCAAGAATATCCAGGGGAGGCACATAATCCGGTTCTTCTCTTTGTGGTGTACCTTTCTCCTCATCAGAGGCTTTACGTTCCCTATCCGGTATTGCCCCTGCAGTCCAGCCAAGCTCTTCACCCATAGTATTTTTCAGGTTATATGAGACCCATGCAATCAGGCCTGTAATAATAGCAAAGATCAAAAACGGTATATGCGGAAGCCCTGGAATTAATCCAAAAAAGAAGATGACTGCCGCACTTACGCCAATCGCCTTGGGATGGGCAAAGATTTGTTTTGATACCTCTGTACCCAGATTTGATTCCGATGCTGCCCTTGTCACTATAATACCGGCTGAAGTAGATACTATGAGAGCGGGTATCTGACCTACAAGCCCGTCACCCACAGTAAGAAGTGTGAAATTATGTAATGCAGTCTTTATGTCCATGCCATGCTGGAGGACTCCTATTATAAGCCCGCCGACTATGTTTATCAGGGTTATGATAATTCCGGCTACTGCATCTCCCCTTACAAATTTACTTGCACCATCCATTGCACCATAGAATTCCGCCTCCTGTGATATTTGTGCCCGCCGCCTCCTTGCCTCAGCCTCGTCTATCAATCCTGCATTGAGATCAGCATCTATGCTCATCTGTTTTCCCGGCATTGCATCAAGGGTAAATCTCGCAGCCACCTCTGCAATTCGTCCTGCGCCCTTTGTAATAACAACAAAGTTGATTACAACAAGTATTGAGAATATAACAAGGCCAACTGCATAGTTACCGCCAATAACAAAGTTCCCGAATGCCATTATCACCTTGCCCGCAGCATCAGGACCTTCATGCCCTTTTATCAGGATCAACCTTGTTGAGGCAACATTAATCGCCAATCTTGCAAGGGTTGCAATGAGCAGTACAGAAGGGAAGACTGAAAACTCAAGGGGTTTCAGTATGTACATGGAGATCAGGATTATTACAATAGATAATGTAAGACTAAAGGTCAGGAGGACATCCATTATAATTGAAGGAACGGGGATAATCATAACAGCAACAATCCCCAGAACAAGTAAGCCTAAAACCACATCACTGTTCTTTGCTAAAGATATAAATACGCCCCTGTTTGATTCAACAATGGTTGCTGCCATTAATCCTCCTGGATTCTATTTAAGTTGACGCTCAAATTAAGTTGACGCTCAAAAATACCCAGGTGCAAGGAAGGCCGAGGATTTGAGCCGAGGCGTACTTCCTGTACGTCGAGTCTCAAATCCGAAGTCCTGACGCCGCAGATGGGCATTTTTCAGCGTTAACTGTTTAAAATTTCTTCCTCAATCTGTATACATATGCCAGTATCTCTGCCACAGCCTTATAAAGATTTGATGGGATCTCTTCACCTATCTCTACAATCCTGTAAATAGTCCTGGCCAATGGCTTATTTTCAACTATTACAATGCCATGTTGTATGGCTATCTCCTTAATCTTTTCTGCTATTACACCGGCCCCCTTTGCAACAACTACAGGGGCATTCATCTCTGCATGTTTATACATAACAGCAATTGCAATATGCACCGGGTTTGTAATTACCACATCTGCCTTTGGTACATCCGACATCATCCTTTTCCTTGCCATCTCTCTCTGGAGGCTCCTGATCCTCGACTTAATCACAGGGTCTCCATCCATCTGTCTCGCCTCTTCCTTTACCTCCTGTTTTGTCATCATCAGGCTTTTTTTGTACTGCCACTTCTGGAAGATAAAATCTATTACAGCAAGAATAACCAGAACCGGGCCTGTCCAGGCTATAAGCTTCAAAACCAGGCGGCCTGTATAGGAAAAGATATAATTGACATCAGTATCAATAAGGGTTGGAAAATTACTGAACTCACGCTTCATCAGAAGATATGCCGCATACCCTACAACAGATATCTTAAAGACCCCCTTTACAAGTTCTACCAGTGAACGTGGAGATATAAATCGCTGCATACCTGAAACCGGATTCAGGCGTGACAGATCAAACTCTAATATGCGTGTAGAAAATATTAAACCGTGCTGAAGGACATTGGATACTAATGACACTATAAAAACAGCGGATAAAAGTGGCAGCAAGATGAAAAATCCCCTTTTCAGGATATATACCCAGAGCGGGTAGATACTCTCCCTGGTTATTTCTATGCTCCAGCTTTTTGAGATGATTTCAGAGGTAAGATCCAGAAAATTGGAATACATTCGCGGGAAGAAGAGATACAATATCAGAGTCCCTGTCAGCAATATTGCAACAGCAGGGATCTCCTGACTCCTTGCAACCTGCCCCTTATCCCTGGCCTCCTGTATCCGTTTACCTGTTGGTTGTTCTGATTTCTCAAATCCCTGCTCAGCCATTTAAATTCCCTTTATCTCCCCATTAAACTAAGTACATTAAATATATTCCCGTTCATAGCCTCAAAAATCTTTTGCATCAAATAAAGGAACAGCGGTAATGACAGGCTCATAACAATCAATCCGCCAAATACAGTCAAAGGAAAACCAACGACAAGTATATTCATCTGCGGGATAGTCTTTGAGATAATACCCATCGCTATATTTGTTATCAGCAATGCAACTATAACAGGCGCCCCTATCCTGATGGCAATGACAAACATGTCACCTGCAAGCCTCATGATGGTATTCAGCAGCCTTTCTGAGAGAGTAAGATGCAGGGGTGGAACAAGAGTGAAACTGTCAACAATGGCCTTGAGGAAATAGTGATGGGCATTCATTGAGAGAAATATCAGGGTGCTCAGGATCGTCTGAAATTGTCCTATTATAGGGACCTGCGTACTTGTCTGGGGGTCTATTACATTTACGATTGAGAAACCCATCTGAAATCCCATGATCTCACCGGCCATATCTACAGTAGTAAAGATTAACTTGGCAATCAGGCCTATTGTTACACCGATTAAAATCTCTCCCCCTATAGCGAGCCCTAATGAATAGAGGTCTTTTGACAGGACAGATACATCTATTTTAACAACGTGAATTAATATCAGTGAAATAAAAAACCCAAGGCCCATCTTGAAACTTATTGGAATATTTCTTGCCCCAATTATAGGTATGGTAAATAACATGGCTGATACCCTGATTAATATTAGTATGAAGGAATATAATTCAACAGTCAGATTCATCTGTAATATTTATCCCTAATGTACATACGCCGGGATATTTGTGAATAATGTGGTGGTAAATCCCAGCATTATCCTCAACATCCACGGGAAGAATATAAGGAGCGCTATAAATGTCACTAAGATCTTGGGTACAAATGTCAGTGTGGCCTCATTTATCTGTGTTACAGCCTGAAAGATGCTTATTATTAAACCAATGATAAGACTTAATAACAATATTGGTGCGGAGATAAGTACTGCTGTTTCCAATGCGCTCTTACCTATACTTATTACAAGTTCCGGTGTCATAAATACCTCATCCAAAGCTTTTTACAATTGAACCTATTATCAGGTACCAGCCATCTACAAGGACAAACAGCATTATCTTAAATGGCAGAGATATCACTATTGGCGGGAGCATGAGCATACCCATTGACATCAGCACACTCGCTACAACCATGTCAAGAACCAGGAATGGAATATATAGTAAAAACCCGATCTGAAACGCGGTCTTTAGCTCACTTATCATGAAAGCAGGAATTATTACATATGTTGGCACATCTGTTATATTCTTTGGTTCATCTATCTTTGACATATCAATAAACAAGGAGAGGTCTTTCTCTCTTACCTGTTTCAGCATAAACTCCCTTATAGGTACAACAGCCCTTTCAAAGGCTATAGACTGAGGAATCTGATTTGTTAACATAGGTTGTAATGCCTCACTGTTGATCCTTGTCCATACCGGGGCCATAATAAAAAATGTAATAAAAAGAGAGAGGCTTATCAGTATCTGATTTGGCGGGATCTGCTGGGTCCCGATCGCCTGCCTGAGTAATGACAGGACAACGGCTATCCTCGTAAAGGAGGTCACCATAATAACTATTGCAGGGGCAAGAGATAGAATGGTAAGCAGGATTAATATCTGTACTGTTACAGCAGTCCCCCCTGTCCCGTCATTTCCGCCAATACTGATATTGATATTAGGTATGGAAATACCGCCTCCCGGTGAACCGGCCGCACCTGCTCCCAATGCATTACTCCCTGAAAAAACCGGCATGGTAATGGTAATAATTGTTATTAATAAAGTCCTGAGCACAGACTTAAACCTTCTCCCATAATTCGTCTTGTATTTCCGTCTTTTCATTTGATGATATCTGCTCCTCTAAAATACCTTTAAATTCCCCGTCTTTACCCAATCTTGTGAGCATTGTTATATGATTGGGTGTAATACCGACCACAATCTTCTCACCGGAAACCTCTACCAGTGCAATAGACTTCTTTGATCCTATATAAGCATTAGTTATTACACGTATATCCTGGTTCTGACCCTTTATCCCCATCTTTTTACCAAGAAATCTCTTAAATATATAAAGAGAGATAAATAAGAGGGATAACACTATACCAAGGGCTAATATCATCTTGAAGAAAGAGCTGTAGATATCAGGAGAGCCAAACCCTCCTACGATTGGAATATTTTTATCCAAAAATACCTTCTGTTCACCCTCCCCTTTCTCACCCTCCCCCTCGCCCCCTCCCATCAAGGGAGGGGGAATA
>MHER01000055.1 GCA_001805205.1 Nitrospirae bacterium RIFCSPLOW2_12_42_9
TATCCTGCCAATACATCCTGATAATTATCAATCCCATTTGATACAGACAAAGGGGATTACCTTTCCCCCGTTCACCGAGGGGTTACCTACCGCTTTATAAGGAATACAAAACTGGCTAAAAAATATTTTGGACTATCGAAAAATGTCTTTACACTCGGTCTGGTAAGCTTCTTTATGGATGTATCAAGTGAGATGATATATCCACTCATGCCATTATTCCTAACAAATATTCTCGGTGTCAATAAGTCGATAATAGGATTGATTGAGGGGGTAGCTGAAAGCACAGCAAGCCTGCTTAAAGTTGTCTCCGGTTATATCTCAGATAAGATCAGGAGGAGGAAGGTTTTAATCCTGGCCGGATATGGTTTATCAACTATAACTAGACCTATCTTAGCCCTTGCTGCAAGCTGGTCATGGGTTTTGGGATATCGTTTTATTGACAGGATAGGGAAGGGGATAAGGACAGCCCCGAGGGATGCAATAATTGCTGAATCTACGAGTGCAGAGCATCTTGGCAGGGCCTTTGGTTTTCACCGTGCAATGGATACATTTGGCGCAATTGTAGGACCGGCAATTGCGTTAATAGTGATTTATCTGTACAGTCATCAGTTTTCCTCCACTGTTCTTAATATGGAGGATATAAAGATAATAGAGAACGCGTTCAGGACTATCTTCTGGTTTTCGATTATACCCGGATTGATAGCTGTATTTCTTATCATATTCTTTGTCCGGGAGAGAATAATAAAATCTCAATCTGATAACCCAACCTCGATTTTTCAACACAGCCTAAGATCTGCTGATTTCAGGAAGTTTCTATTAATCGTGGGAATATTTTCACTTGGTAATTCCAGTATGGCCTTTATTATATTGAAAGTACAGGATGTTGGAGCAACAACGCTCAATATAACATTCCTATATCTGTTGTTTAATGCTGTATATTCTTTCTCTTCTATGCCGGCAGGAATAACGGCTGACTACTTTGGTAAAAAAAGGATGATCCTTATTAGTTATATTCTGTTTGGTCTAATTTACTTTGGATTCGCTTTTTCAAAGACACAGACTCACGTCTGGACCTTACTATTATTATATGGTGTATTTATGGGGATCAGCGAGGGGATTCAGAGGGCATTTGTAGCAACACTCCTCTCAAACAATTATTTAGGAACCGGTTACGGTGTTTACCACACCATGATCGGACTAATAGCACTTCCCTCAAGTCTTATAGCCGGGTTTTTGTGGGACATAAAAGGACCACAGGCAACTTTCCTATTTGGCGCTATTACTGCAGCAATAGCCTCAACCCTTTTTCTTATATTTTTCTGGAAACCAAAGAGGATATAGATTGTTAATTATCCAAATTCTTATTATCCAAATTCTGTGGTTGCCTTTTTAACAAGCTGTAGAATATAATAAAAAACAATGAATTCATACACCTCTGTCAGAAGAATACTTATTTATACCCTCTTCTTAAATCTTTCTGTTGCTGCATCAAAATTGGTTTACGGGTACATTTCAAGTTCCCTGAGTATGATAGCTGATGGTTATCATTCGCTATTTGATGGCACGTCAAATATTATTGGGCTTGTAGGCATATGGCTTGCCTATCACCCGCCGGATAAGAACCATCCCTACGGCCATAAGAAGTACGAAACCTTTGCCTCCCTCGGTATCTCAATTCTGCTTTTCCTTGCCTGTTATCAGATCTTGCGGGATGCCTATCTAAGATTTAAATTCCCGGCTATACCGGAGGTTACAACCTTTAGCTTTTTGATAATGGCCGTAACTATAGGAATAAATGGATTTGTTATGTTATGGGAGCGGAAAAGTGGAAGAGAGTTAAAAAGCGAGATCCTTGTTTCTGATTCTCTACATACCCGAAGTGATATATTTGCCTCTATCTCAGTATTAATCAGCCTTGTTGCAGTGCATTTCGGATTTCCAATAATAGATCCAATTGCTGCTTTTGTAATAGCGATTCTAATAGGCAAAACCGGCTATACAATACTGTTTGAGGCTGCAAAGGTCTTGAGTGATTATTCACGGATAAGCCCGGTGCTCATAAGAGGTGTTGTACTTGCAGTTAATGGTGTACAGGAATGTCATGACATCAGGACAAGGGGGACACCCTCTGATGTCTTTGTTGATCTAAGGCTGCATGTGCCTCCTGATATGAATATTGAAGAGGCGCATCAGTTGGCCCATAAGGTAGAGGAGCGCATAAAAACGGAGTTTTCTGAGGTTTCAGAGGTTGTTGTTCACATTGAACCGGAAGAAAAGGTATTACAAAATCAGACTTAGGAGGGTGATCCAATGGCAAAAAAACCAGTTATAGGTATTACAATGGGGGACCCGTCAGGTATAGGACCTGAGATAATTATCAAGGCACTCCTTGGGTATGACATCTACAAAATATGTCATCCTGCAGTAATCGGTGATGCAGCAGTAATGAAGAATGCCCTGAAACTATGTAACCTTTCAGGAGAGATAAAGAAGATTAAAGATATCAGCGATCTTTCACAGGATAAAGGGAAGATTGAAGTACTTGATCTCAATAATGTAAATATGACCAGCCTTAAACCCGGGGTGCCCAATAAGACATGTGGTACTGCAGCAGCGGAGTATATAAAAAAGGCAGGAGGTCTTGCATTATCAAAAAAGATTGATGCAATAACAACTGCACCTATAAATAAAGAGATTGTAAATGCAGCAGGTTTCCAATATCCTGGTCATACAGAGATGTTTGCTGAAATATCAGGTACAAAAGATTTTGGCCTGATGATGGTGGGAGGAGGACTTCGTGTCATTCTTGTTACAACACATATGGCATTAAAGGAGGTTCCAAGGCATATAAAGAGGAGCAGTGTATTAAGGACCATTCGCCTTGCACACAAGGCAATGGGTTATTTTGACAACCATGCGCCGAGGGTCGCAGTAGCTGCCCTGAATCCGCATGCCGGAGAGGGGAAATTATTTGGTAAAGAAGAGTGGGATGAGATTATGCCGGCTATCCTTGATGCGAGGGGGGAGGGGATGAATGTCAGTGATCCGCTCCCTGCAGATACACTATTCTATAAAGCCAAAGAGGGTTACTATGATATTCTTGTGGCCATGTACCACGACCAGGGTTTAATACCTATAAAACTGCTTGCCTTTGGGAATGCAGTAAATGTTACTATAGGGCTGCCATTCATACGCACTTCTGTAGACCACGGAACAGCGTATGATATAGCAGGTAAAAATTGTGCAGACCCGAGGAGCCTGATAGAGGCGCTAAAACTCGCTGTAGAAATGGTGGGGTGTACGCATGCATGAAAAATCTGAAAGGGCTCAAAGACCAAAAAAATCCCTTGGGCAGCATTTTTTGAAAGATAAGAATATAGCCTCAATGATAATTGAGACTGCAGAGATTAAAAAAGATGATGTTATAGTTGAAATTGGACCGGGTAAGGGTATCCTGACATTCCTTATGGCTGAACTTGCAGGTGAGGTTATAGCCATAGAGATTGATCAGGGACTTGTTGAAGAGCTCAGGGAACACACTTCCTCATATCCGAATCTAACCATTGTTGAAGCGGATGCCTTAAGGTTTCCTTTCGAGAGGATAGGAACAAAATTCAAGGTTGTTGCAAACCTTCCATATTACATTTCCACGCAGATACTGTTTCGCCTTATGGAGTTGAGTAAGCAGCTTGTCAGTATGACAATAATGCTGCAGAAAGAGGTGGCAGCCAGGATTGTTGCATCTCCAAACAGTAAGGACTATGGTATCTTATCAATAGCTGTTCAATTCTATGCGATCCCGACTATTGCCTTTGATATACCACCGGCGGCCTTTTATCCGGCGCCTGAGGTTGACTCTACGGTGCTTAAAATCATTCCACGCGAAAGACCTGCAGTAAGCGTAAGAAATGAGAACCTCTTCTGGGCCATTATTAAATCTGCCTTTTCCCACCGAAGAAAGACTTTGTTAAACTCTCTTTCTATGACGGGCATTAAAAAAGATGTTCTCGAGCGTATTCTCGGTAAAGCAGAGATAGATCCCTCTGTACGTCCTGAAAATGTCAGCATGGAAGAATGGGGGAGGATAGTGGATCAGATAATGGAACACATTGAGGATTCCAAGAAGATTACCAAAGGGCTAAAATTCTGGGATTGACATAGAGTTATAGCCAATCTGGGAATAACAAACTAATACCGCAAAGCATATTTTGCTCGTCATACAGTTGACAAGTAAATGGGGTTTTGCTACCATTTTGACGGTATAATAATTAATTTATGATATAACTAAAGAATTATGGGCAAATTGTTCTATGCGGATCGCCATCGTTGAAGATGACCCCATGCAGCTTGAGAACCTGCGGATTCTCCTGAATGGTGAAGATACCATGCAAGTGGTCGGTGCCTATAATTCAGGAGAGAAGGCGCTGGAGGAGATATGCGAGGTTTCACCTGACGTGTTGCTGGTAGACATTGGTCTGCCAGGTATGTCAGGGGTGGAGCTAATTGATAGGGTTACTTTGGAGATGCCTGATGTTGAGGTTATGGTCTTTACTGGCCATGCAGAGAGGGAAATCATATTTGCTGCGATTAAGGCAGGTGCCTCAGGATATATCCTTAAGGGAGTACCACCAAGGGAAATCATTGAGGCCATCCAAGAATTATATAATGGGGGCGCTCCTATGAGTCCATGCATAGCAAGGGCAGTTATCAATGAGTTTCATAATACGGCAAATATAGACCCTTTTATTCTCTCCGCAAGGGAAAGGGAAATTCTAAAGAGCATTGAGATGGGATTAACCTATAAAGAGATAGGAAAATCTCTGAATTTAAGTTTCCACACCATCCATACCCATATAAAGAACATCTATGAAAAGCTTAAGTCAAAAACAAGACATGAAGCACTACTAAAGGCAAGGAGAAAGGGTATTATCTAACAGTTTAATAGCCGCTAATCTTGGCCTGTCAGCCAAAATAAAACATGTTTAATATGTAACAATAGATAAAAATACCCCGATTTTACCCATATAAGGGTATGTATGGGGTATTTACAACAGCAGAATATATTGTTATCTTTAATCGCATAAAAAAGGATAAACGTAACCTAATAACAAAGCCTAATAACAAAGGAGGATAAAATCTTCAGATACCACTAATTAACATTACACCTTCTATCAAGGCAAACTTCTCGCGAGGGAAGGGCGCAAAGCTGCGGAGCTTAGAGTTTAATGGCGAGGTTGGTCCAAACCAGCCGAACCAATCAATATAATATAACGATATAAGCAAGCCGGGCTACCGAGGTGACAGTAAGATAAGTATTAATTACTGATACATCGGAAGTTCGGCTTTTTTATTTGCGGGTTTTTTAATGAGTTTTCATATATAGGAACAATCTTTTTCTTACGGAGGAACGGTCATGAGACACAGGAGATTCAGTAAGACGATGAGGGGGTTGGCGCTGGTGATCTTTTTAACAGGTTTCACTTTAACAGGGATGGCCCCATGGCCGGCATGGGATACGGCCCATGCCGCGGTCACGGCCTATTCAGTCAGGGGGGCATTCCTGACCGATCTCGGCGGGGCGCATACAGGGGAGGTCACCTTTGATGACCTCGCCCCGTGGACGGATGTCGAGGGACAGACGGTTGATGGGATCTATTTCAAGACCCCCTGGCTCGGCTGCGACCCCTACGGCGGGAGTACTTACCGGTGCGGTACGCAGACATCGGCCCCGCTGACGGTAATTACAGGGATAACGGGGATGCCTGCAACAACCGGGGCAAACCTCCTCTCCCCGGGCGGGACAGATATCGCCGCGTGCAGCGACCCTTCGCTCGATAATGACGACCTGGTGCTCCACTTCATGGAACCTGTCAGCGCGGTCGGGCTTGATGTGATCCTTCAGATAGACGGCGGGTCAAATCTTGGGGTCAGGGTACTCGGTTCATCCGGCAACATCCTCTATGACGAGCCGGATGTCCAGATCGTCATGCCCATTACCCCCTATACCGGTGTCCGGTTTATCGGCTTCATCTCGGATACTGAGGATATCGCGAGGGTCGAGATAGACGAGTATGACGAGGAGTGCACAGGCTACGATGCCCATGTGGGCTATGACAGCATTGTGTATGCGGATCCCTTGAATGAGGAGGGGTTCACCTTTAGCCCAAACATAATCCTCCCGGGCACGGGTTCAACCCCGAATTCTGTGGCAATCGGGGATGTAGATAGAGACGGGATCGGAGACATGGCCGTGGCCCTCCCCGGGATTAACCGGGTGGCCCTCTATGCGGGGATCGGCGACCACCCGGGCACCATGCCGGTACCGGTACTGCTGGATACCGGCGCGGGCTCAGCCCCGGCAGCCGTGGCGATCGCCGATGTAACCGGTGACGGGATCGGGGATATTGCAGTGGCGAATACGGGTAACGATACGGTTTCAATATTTGTAGGCCAGGAGATGCCGCCGTCTCCGGACCCGGTGCCGATTACGACCTCTACCGGCGTGGGCTCAGCCCCGGCGGCCGTGGCAATCGGGGATTCAGACGGAGACGGGATCGGAGATCTCGCGGTGGCCCTCCCCGGGATTAACCGGGTGGCCCTCTATGCGGGGGTCGGCGACCACCCGGGCGGCGCCATGCCG
>MHER01000056.1:0-24596 GCA_001805205.1 Nitrospirae bacterium RIFCSPLOW2_12_42_9
TTAATTATTTCAATTATAGAAATTACTCTCTTTACCGGTGCCCCACCTCTGGAAAAAGTTAATAGCTGCTTCGTAAGGTCCTTAGCCCTTAATGCAGCCTTTTCCGCATCAGACAACCTTCTGTAAAGTACATCTCCAGGATTAGAGGTATTTTTTGATAGAGAGACATTGCCAAGAATTGCAGTTAGTATATTATTGAAGTCATGTGCAAGACCTCCTGCAAGGATACCTATTGACTCGAGCTTCTGTGCCTTGATCATCTCATTTTCCATCATCTTCCGCTCTGAGATGTCCAATCCCATGCACACGAGATAAGTTTTCTTGTCTTTATATGTGCTCCTGCATGTAAAAAAGAAGGGTTTCTTTACCCCATCCTTTGATATGAGGTCAACCTCACCAAATGACTCACCTTTATTAAATCCATCCATGATTTTATTTATTGCATAATCTTTATTATCAGGAGCAACTAACTGCATGGCACTCATTCCCGACATTTCTTCAGAAGAATATCCTAATGATTCCAGCGCTTTTCTGTTCCAGGCAATAATATTACCATCAATATCAATAAGGTAATAGATACATGGGAGATTGTCTGTCATATCCTGTGTAAATCTCTGTTGTTCGGATATCCTCCGCTCTTCTGCCCTCTTACGTTCTGTAATATCATGAACTACATATACCATATAACTCTTTTCCTGAACAGTTATGAACTTTATATTAACCTCAGCCGGGAAAGTAGAACTATCTTTACGCCTGAGATCTCCAAAGAATATCTCATGACCATTGTCTTTTACACGCTGTACATGGCCATCCCAAAAAGACTTGTTAGGTATACTTGTCTCAATATCCACTTCACACATATTAAGAAGTTCTTCTCTACTATATCCCAGATTGTTACAGGCCTTATCATTAACATAGAGAAAATGGCTTGTAGAGGGGTCTATAATACCTATGGCCTCATTAGACTGGTTTATAAGGTTGCTGATTAATTTAAACTGCTCCTCTGTCTGTTTACGCTCGGTGATGTTACGGCTTACCCCTACCAGACCAATAATATCGCCTGCTTCATCAAATAGCGGTGATTTGATAGTCTCAAAGTAGACCTTCTTCCCATCCTTAAGAGTAAACTCCTCATCAAAACTCAGGGTTTTCCGTTCTATAAAAATTTTCATGTCGCTTTCAAAGCAGTGTGCCGCAAGTTCAGGAGGAAAGAAATGATTGTCGGTCTTTCCGATAATCTCCTCTTCCTTAAGCCCGACAAAATCTTTGTATGCCTTGTTCACGACCATGTTACGTCCTTCGCAGTCCTTGAAATATATAATGTCAGGTATAGTATCTATCAGGGTCTGGTGATGGGCGGTTAAATCTGAAAAGCTTTTGTCCATAGGGATATATTCAAAACGAATCTCATACAAAGGGCTCGCAAAACTTATAGTGGCGGTGCAGGGAGTCGAACCCCGGACAGGAGGCTTATGAAACCTCTGCTCTAACCAACTGAGCTACACCGCCATAATGAATCTATTTATAAGTCATTAAAAAATAATAGATTTATTATGTTTTGTCAAGGAATCTGTTCGTCTTGATGTTCGTCTCCTCCAAGAAAGTTATTTGTTTTAACAATATCTTAATTTATTGCAATTTTCATTCCATAACATATAAAGGAATTAAATACTCACTCCGATATAAAAATTAAGCCGATGAAAACAGAGATACTGTCAAACCTGAAATGCAGGATACTGGACTTATACGAAACCTTCACAAGCGACGATATTGATTCATTTAAAATTGGTCAGATCCGTTTAACAATCTACAGGTTGAGACCCCTCTCAGACGCAGGGAAGCTGCAACTTGAAATCCTGATTAAATTCTTCAATGAGGATGTATTGAGCAGGTTTCAACAAAAATGGGATAAGGAAAAACTCATCTGGCGAAAGGCCAATATAGAATCAGCTTTTGATATAATCATGCAGATGGGTTATGTCACTGGTTAAACTGATTTGCTGCATGATATGAACTCCTCACCAATGGTCCTGCCTCAACAAATTTAAACCCCAATTCATACCCAATATTCTTAAGCTCATTAAATTCATCAGGATGGTAAAACTTGTTTACAGAAAGATGCCCTTTACCTGGACTCAGGTATTGGCCAATAGTAAGGATCTGACATCCAATTTCAGCAAGGTCTTTCATAACATCTGTAATCTCTGAAAATTGTTCTCCTAAGCCAACGATTAATCCTGACTTGGTTATTACTACAGGATTTTCCCTCTTTACAGACTCTAATAATTGCAGGGAACGTTTGTATTTTGCGCCAGGCCTGGCAATTTTATATAGCCTATGTATTGTCTCAATATTATGGTTTATCACCTCAGGGGCAGCGCTAATAACAAGACTCAATGCCTCCTCAGAGCCTTTAAAATCCGGGATCAACACCTCTATTGTACTTTCAGGATTAAATCTCCGGATAGCCAAGATACTATTTGCGTAATGTAATGCCCCTCCATCCTGAAGGTCATCTCTCGTTACTGAGGTAACTACAATATGCCTTAAACCCATGCTTTTTGCTGCTAATGCCACCCTCTCCGGTTCTTCGGGGTCAACAGGGTAAGTCTCTCCTTTCTCTATATTGCAGAACCTGCATCTCCTTGTGCAAACATTCCCCAGGATTAAAAATGTAGCAGTTCTTTGATTAAAACACTCCCCAATATTGGGACAGTTTGCCTCCTCACAGACTGTATGGAGTCCTGAAGATCGTAACAGTCGTTTTATTTCGAGATAATTACTCCCTTCCGGCAGTCGAACCTTCAACCATTCAGGACGTTTCTGTCTTAAGATCTCTTGTGGCATATTAAATCTGTTTTCTTGACAGATTATTTCATTTACTGTAAAGTCTTGCTCTTAGATGGATGGGGGATCGTCTAACGGCAGGACGATAGATTCTGGATCTATCTATCGGGGTTCGAGTCCCTGTCCCCCAGCCACATATCTATGATTGGTTCAGAAGTCCCATTCAACACCCGTCCAGACATTAGATGAAGATTCATCCCCTTGCTCCAGACCATACCCTATCATCAGATTAAAACTGTCAAGAAGGGAATAGGTTAAATCAATGCCTGTCCAGCTCGTCCTGTCTGTCTCCCCTGAATGAATATTTTTTCTCTCAATATCAGCCTCTAACCCAATAACCATGCCATGGCTGGAGGAAAACTCAAGCCTAGAAAAAAGGTCATCGGCATCTGTACCCATATGATGTCCTATAATATAGCCATTATATCTGTAACCATCACTGTATATACCATGTGTATACCAGGAATTATGTTTTGTACCCTTTGCCGTTGTTGCCCACTCTATCCTCAGGCTGGAATTATTAAGATAAAACGGCCTCTCTATAAGTAGTCCGGCCAGAAATGCCATATCCTTTGACCATTCCTCATATGATGTATCCTCTGTCCCTATTTCCCCGTATAACTTGACCCCGGCAAATGGTACAGAATTACCATAACCACCTGATGTAACGGAGAAGTCTAAGGCCATTATGTTGTTGTTATCGATACCGGACCCTGTTTGTCCTGAGTTGTCTTCAGAAGTCAAAACCTCATACCAGTCAGATAATGTAATTTTTTCACTACCTTCGCCATTGAATATAACAGTCCTCGAAACAGCAAACCTGAAACCAGGACCGGGCTTAAAGTCGAGTCTTACCCCAAACAACTTTGCCTGCGGAAAATCCCTCTCCTCCTCAAGTTCTGTCAGGAATATAGTGGGTTTTAAAGGTCCTAATCTGCTTAAAACCGACGGCAGTAAGAATGGAATTTGGGATGTAAATCTTATCATGTCAAAAGGTTCTGCATTGTTTGTCAGGAGAAGCCCTCCATGAAAACCATCACCCCACCACATAGGCTCCCTGCCGACTTCGATATCTATATTCCGGATACTGAAAATGCCATATCCATGTACTACCTTTAAATCCTGGTTATCATCAGTAGTTCTGAACTCCGGAGAGATATTAAAAGAGAAAAAATCCCCCAGCTTAAATGAACTTGATAATCCAACCCTGATATTCTCTCCTTTTTGTAATATATCGCCATTATTGTTGGCGTTTAAGTAGTCAGGCATCCCGCCACTATACAGGTATTTAAAATAAGGAGTATCGATGGGTTTAAAATTGCCTTCAGCAAAAAGGTCCCCTTTAAATTCCCTTTCCAATTTTTTTATTATTATATTGACAGATTCCAACTCCTTTTTCCTCTGCTCCGGAAGGCTGTTCCATACACCCTCTGCCTCTTCCAACATCCTTAATGCCTCAACTCTGCTAAAAGGTTTAGTTGACAGGATCCCGCTTTTTATGAAACCGTGTAATTCAAGCCTTTCAAGGGATTTGTATACCCAGCTCTCTACAGGTATATTGACAGATGTCTGTGCAAAAAGAAAATCAGGGGACAGCACAACTGAAATAAAGAGAAATACAATGGTAAATAAAAATACACAAGATGTTGATCTGCTAAAATGCAATTATCAAGACTCCTGCTGTAACTGCTATCTGATATAATATCTGAGTCAGGTCCTTAATCTCTCTCAACCATACAATACGTTCTATCTTTTCAGGGATAACTATAGTATCACCCGGATCCAGTGTTGACGACATGAACCTTCCACTTAACCATCTGTCATTCTCTGAATCCCATCTTATAGTAGATATGCCACTCCAACCCCTTTTAGAAATGGCTGTACCATCCATCTTAAGGATATAGATATCATCATCCTCAGCATTCCTTGTTATCCCACCTGCATTTTTAATGTACGCGTTAACTGTCCAACCCGGATTAAAGACAAATGCCGTAGGATTGTATACAGCGCCTATCACCTGTACCTGGTATGGCTTCTCAGGTACAAATAAAGAATCACCATTTTCAAGGGGGATGTCGTATGTGGATTTCTTAAATTTATCCAATCGGTCCAGCTTGATAGCCATGATACCCTTAGCCTTTGCTATTCTCATCTTTGAAATAAGCTCCCTGCGCTGCGTTGTCACTACCTGTTGCTGCTGGGCCTCTTCTGATGTCAGGGCAGCCTCAATACTCTTTGCAGACTGAGATATAATATCCTGTTCCAATCTGTTTATAGCCTCATCAAGCTGTTTTTGTTGAAGCACTCTTACAGATTCCCGTGTAAACACAGCCCCCTTTATATAAGCCTTATCTGTATATCCACCCGCCCTCTCTATTACAGATGATAAGGTCTCCCCCTTTTTTATAGTGTAAGTACCCGGAAATTTTACCTCTCCTGTTATTATAGCTGTTCTGTAAAGCTCCCATTCCGGGACAGTCCTTACCATGACATAGTCATCTTCCCTTAAAGGAAGATTGTATTGAGGATCCCCTTCAACAGCCCTTTTAAGGTTTACAATTATCCTTTCTGTCTTTGGTCCATCAGGTGTAATAAAGACCCTCGTTAATTCTGCCTCTTCTTCATTGGCATATCTGAGCAGGCCTCCGGAAAAAGTCAGGATATCCCTTAACATCATACCCTCATCAAATCCAAAAGTTCCTGGTGACTTTACCGCCCCTGTAATATGGACGACCTTATCTACTGTCTGTGAGACAGGAAATATCTTCACAACATCCCCGTCTCTTATTGTAATGTTACTCTCCCCGCGTTCATAGACTTCTGATAAGTCTATCTCCTTTATAACCTGATCCTTCCCATCCTCTATTCTCAGAATCTGGACACGATTTTTAAATGAAATATTGTTTGTCCCTCCTGCCATTTCTATTATATCCAGAATCCTCGCCTCACCCTTTAATTCATATATAGCAGGCACCTTTACATTACCCGCCATCCCTGCAAGAGAACCAACAGGAGGGATAAAGATTACATCATCAGGCATAAGCCTTAAATCTTTTGTCTTGTCACCCTTAAGGAGAAAATCGTATAGATCTAGTGAGACTACAGTATTGCCATTTCTTTTAAGCTCAATATCCCTCATGGTTCCGACTTTGCTCGGGCCGCCTGCAGCAAAGAGTGCGTTAATAATGGTAGAGAATGAAGATATCGTATAAGTCCCTGGTTTATTAACATTTCCAACTACAAAGACCATTATGCTCTTGAGTTTTCCCATACTTATATTAATCTTCAGGTCAGTATAGTATCTGCTGAATTCTTTTTCTATAAGACTCTTTGCCTCATTAAAAGACAATCCGGCAATATGAAGCACCCCAACTGTCGGAATATTTACTTTCCCATCATTATCTATTATCAGGCTGAATTCTGCATTTACCTTTCCCCATATTGCTATTCTTATCTCATCTCCCGGTCCGATGATATACTCAGGTCCGACCGGTACGGAATCAACAGGTGCATATGTCGAAAGTGGTTGTTCAAAGAGGTTATAGCCGAATTGTTTAATCTCTGTAGAGATATAGAGAGGGCTCCCTATCCCCGCCACCTTAAATCCATTGGCAAGTGTCTCCTGAGTCCCGTAAATATAACCGCCGCCAAGTTCAACCGGTATATAAAACATAACATACCCGGGTGGTAATGGGACTTGGGGGGTTAATGATAAAAAGACACCCGGTTGAAGCTTGAGTATTTCTAATTGCTTTTTTGTTATATCAAGCCTCTCTGAGATGTATCTTTCAAAAACAGATGTTTCCTGAGGTGTGCCTGGTTGTTGTCCTCCATCTGAAACAGTACCGCCTTTAGATAACCCCTTTATTTGTGAACCTTCTACTGTAGATACTGCACCCTTGTCAATCCAGGCTCCTGCTGACCCTGGCAAAGATGGAAGTGTAAGAGAACCTGTATCAGGCTGCATAGGCATATTTATTTGAGGCATCCGTGATACAACACCATCCTCAGCAAAAGAGGCAGCAGTAATGAAAGATAGCAAGAATGGTAAAATCAGGATATATAATTCAGGGAACCTGATAAAGTGCAATCCTTGTTTTTTCACTCGAAAATCCCCCCGAACACCACGCTGTAGGGACAAACCTTTAGGTTTGTCCCTACCCTGTTGGACAGACCTAAAGGTCTGTCCCTACGTCTTCGGCTCATTTTCATTGTCCTCTGTGCCCTGAATGGGCATGAATGTTTCATAACAAAAAAGACTACTATAGGTAAGGATAAGTAGTCAAGAACTTTAAACTTTTAATATTTTCTCTGAGACAATATCCTTTGTTATTGGCCCAAGGATGGCGAGTGACAGGTATTCTGTCCTGAACAGGTCAGTGATAAGCTCCTGAATCTGAGATGGTTTTACCTTTTCTATTTCTCTGATAACCTCTTCTGGGGAGAAGTATCTTCCTATATATATCTCATCCCTTGCGAGCCGGCTCATCCTGTTACTTGTGCTCTCAAGACCAAGCATAAGATTACCCTTCATCTGATTCCTGACCCTGATCATCTCCTTCCTTGATATGCCATTCTTATTTATTTTACGAATCTCTTTGATGACAAGTTCAAGTACTACTTGAAGGGCTTTAATGCTTGTACCGGCATATATATTAATAAGTCCTACATCAGTATATGAAGATATATATGAGTAAATGGTATATACAAGCCCCCTTTTCTCTCTGACCTCCTGGAAAAGACGGGAACTCATACTCCCGCCAAGAATAGAATTGAGAGCAAACAGGGCATATCTATACTTGTGTTTTTGAGGTAAGCCTAAAGTACCGAGACAGAAATGAACCTGTTCTATATCCTTTTTCTTTGTACAAATCCCTCCTTGAATAGAAGGAGATATGCGTTTATTGGAATAAGCATTTAGAGAATACTTTCCAATGTTCTTATTTAGTAGGTTTATGAGATTGGAAAACTCGAAATTACCTGCTGCTGAAATTACAATATTAGCAGGATTATAATGTCTTTTCATATAATTCAGAAGTGACTCCCTTTTCATATTACTCACTGTAGTGGCATTTCCGAGGATAGACCTTGCTAACGGGTTACCGTCCCATACCATCAGTGAGTGCATATCATGGATATAGTCTTCAGGGTCATCCTCAACCATCTTTATCTCCTCAAGGATTACCTGTTTCTCCTTCTCTATCTCCTTTTTAGAAAGGGAAGAATGCAGGCAGATATCAGATATGATGTCAATACCCTTAGCCAAATGGGCATCGAGGGTCTTCACATAAAATGTAGTTGTTTCACGCGTTGTAAAGGCATTTAGTTCGCCACCTATTGAATCTATCTCCAGAGCTATGTCATGGGCACTCCTGCGATGAGTGCCCTTAAAGAACATATGCTCAATGAAGTGGGAGATTCCTCCTTCTGATTCTGACTCATCTCTCGAACCAACACCTACCCAGATACCCAGGGATACTGATTTTACTGAAGGGATTCTCTCTGCCACTACCCTTATGCCATTATCGAGATAGACCTTCCGGAATGAGATATCTTTCATGAGACAGCCTTATCATCCTTTATCCCCTTTTCCCTCAGGGCATCCTTCCTGCTGAGGCGTACCTTCCCCTGCCTGTCTACCTCAATAACCTTAACAAGTACCTCATCCCCCTCATTTAAAATATCTGTTACTTCTCTGACCCTGAAGTCTGCAAGCTGAGATATATGTACAAGACCGTCAGTATTGGGCAGTATCTCAACAAAGGCGCCGAATTCAACGACCTTCCTTACCTTTCCAAGGTATATCTTACCTACTTCAACTTCTTCTGTTATCCTGCTTATTATTTCAATTGCCTTGTTTGCAGACTCTTCATCCTGAGAAGCAATGGAAATAAGGCCGGAATCGTTTATGTCTATCTTAACACCGGTCTTCTCGATTATCCCCTTTATAACCTTACCTCCCGGCCCGATAACCTCTCCTACTTTGGTTGGATTAATCTTCATAGTGAATATCCGCGGTGCATGTTCGGACAGTGTGGCCCTCGGTGCAGATATGGCCTCAAGCATCTTATCCAGTATGTAGAGCCGGCCAGTCCTTGCCTGTTCAAGGGACTTCGCCATTATCTCATGATTAATGCCTGCAATCTTTATGTCCATCTGTATGGCAGTTATCCCGTTTGCTGATCCTGTAACTTTGAAATCCATATCACCGAGATGGTCCTCAAGACCGAGTATATCAGAGAGTATAACTATCTGATCCCCCTCCTTTATCAATCCCATTGCTATCCCTGCAACAGGGTCCTTAATAGGTACACCTGCATCCATAAGGGCAAGTGTTGCTCCGCAAACTGTTGCCATCGAAGAAGACCCGTTTGATTCAAGGATATCTGAGACAATCCTCAGTGTATATGGAAATTCTTCTTTACTCGGTATCGCAGGTTTAATCGCCCGCTCGGCTAATGCCCCATGACCTATCTCCCTCCTGCCGGGTCCGCGTAAAGGTCTTGCCTCACCCACACTGAATGGCGGGAAATTATAGTGAAGCATGAATGCCTTTGTGGATTCGCCCTCGAGCGCCTCAACAAACTGCTCATCTTCTGAAGTACCGAGGGTAACAACGGCGAGACTCTGTGTCTCTCCCCTTGTGAAAAGCGCTGAACCATGTGTCCTTGGCAGGATCCCGACCTCACAGGAAATGGGCCTGATATCAGCATGTCCCCTGCCATCTGCCCTTGTCCCTTTTGTGAGTATCATCCTCCGCATCTCTCTCTTTTCAATATCATGGAATATTATCCTTATATCCCTGCTCTTTTCCCCTTCCACACCTTCCGGATTTAATTGAGAAAGCACATCATTGAGGATCATATCAAGGGTAACCTGGCGCTCAGTCTTATTCGAAATAACCAGTGCATCTAATACTTTGTTGAGAGATAAATTTTCTATCTCCGTAATTAGATTCTGTATAACTGATGGAACGTGAACTTTGACCTTTTCATGGCCTGCTAATCTCTTTAACTCTGTCTGGAGTTCAATAAGCTTTTGTATCTCCCTGTGTGCAAGCAGTATACCCTCTAACACTATATTCTCCGGTACCATCTTTGCACCGCCTTCTACCATCATAACAGCATCAGATGTGCCTGCCACAATGAGATTCAACTCACTATTCTCCAACTCACAAAAACCCGGATTAATGGTGAACTGTCCGTCTATATAACCTACCCTTACAGCGCCAACAGGGATATCAAAGGGTATCCGGGATATAAAAAGGGCAGCAGAAGAGGCTATTATACCAAGCAGGTCAGTTGAATATCCAAAATCAGCCGAGAGCACAGAAGAGATAATCTGTGTATCGTTATAATATCCCTTTGGAAACAAGGGCCTCAAAGGTCTGTCTATCAGTCTGCTCGTCAGTGTTTCCCTTTCTGTAGGTCTACCCTCTCTCCTGAAAAAGCTGCCCGGTATCCTTCCGACTGCATATGCCTTTTCCTGATAATCCACAGTAAGGGGAAGGAAATCTATCCCTTCCCTGATCTCCTTGCATGAAACAGCGGTTGATAATACAACTGTATCACCGTATCTGGCTACAACCGCCCCATCCGCCTGTTTTGCCATCCATCCCGTTTCAAGAGATAATTTTTTTCCGCCTATTTCTGTTTCTACTTTTTGAATCATTATTTCACCTCATTTTGTTATATACTAAGACCTTAATGATAGGATAATAGAAAGGTAACTTCACTATTTCCGTAGACCAAGTTTTGAAATAACATTATTATATTTAATCGCATCAACACTTTTCAAATATTGAAGGTGCTTTCTCCTCTTATTTACCAACTTTAAAAGTCCCATTCTCGAATGGTGGTCTTTCTGGTGGGTCTTAAAGTGTTCCGTAAGATATGAAATCTTACTTGTCAGTATGGCAATCTGTACTTCAGGAGAGCCTGTATCCGACTGGTGCCGGCTATACTCCTTAATGATATTTTGTTTTTCCTGTTTCTCAAGGCTCATGCTTAACTCCCTTCTAAGTTTAATTTATTATTCGGCCATTATTATATCAGAACTTTCTAAATTATTAAAACCTTTTCCTTTCTATCACCTCATCCATACTGATTATCCTTGATTCAAGCTCCCCGGCCTTATTAAGCCTTTCAACATCCTCTATGTTCAAGGCATCTTTAAGAGTATAGTCCCCTGACCGTAGTCTATCAAGACTCCACATATGCGCGCCAACACCAAGATAATTCCCTATATCTGCGCACAATGTTCTTATATAAGTCCCCTTGGAACAGGTTACATCAAATTTTATCAAAGGAACAGAAAAGTCAAGAAGCTTAATATCCCGTATAAATACCTCACGCGGCTTTCTTGGGATTTCTTTCCCCTTTCTCGCAAGACGGTAAAGAGGAACCCCTCCGACCTTTATAGCGGAATACATGGGCGGGATCTGCACTATCTTACCACTGAATTTTCTGAATGCCTCCTCTGCATCTTCCCTTGTTATATTAAAAGATACTGTCTCATTCAAAACCTTTCCTGTTGCATCCTGTGTATCTGTTATCACACCTAATTTCATAATAGCCCTGTATTCTTTATCAACTTCTGACAAATAATCAGCAAGCTTTGTCGCCTTCCCGATGCATATGCAGAGTACACCGGTTGCATCAGGGTCCAGTGTGCCTGTGTGACCTATTTTCCGGACACCCAGTAAACCACGCAGTTTGGCTACAACATCATGAGATGTCCAGCCTTTCGGTTTATTTATAATCAGTAATCCGTTCATAAAAATGTCCTTGCGCTGTCTACAACCCTTTTCTTAACTTCCTCATGTCCACCCTGGATAAAAAAACCTGCGGCCATACTGTGTCCACCGCCGCCAAATTCAAGCGCCATATTCGACACATCTACTTTACCATTAGAACGAAGACTTATCTTCCATCCCTGGTTTGATTCCCTGAAAAGGATAGCCACCTCTACACCTTCTATAGAGCGCGGAAAATTAATAAAATCTTCAACATCCTCTTTTGATGTACCAGTCTCTCTATACATCTGTTCTTTCACAGTTATCCATGAAATCTTACCATCATCACTGCGATCCAGACTCTCCAGTATCAGCCCCAGCAGTTTTATCCGCCCAATGTTATTCCTGTTAAATATCTGCTCAGCTATATTCCATGGCATGGCACCGGCGCTAACCATCTCTTGAGCAATCTTAAACGTCTCTGAAGTAGTATTCGAGTATCTGAAGGACCCTGTCTCTGTCATGATAGCCGTGTAGATACAGGTGGCAATATCAGGAGTAAGAGATATATTGAGTCTCTTCATTATGTCATATATAAGCTGGGCTGATGCTACAGCATCTTCAACAAAATTTACTGCACCAAAACCTTTGTTTGTTACATGATGATCTATATTTATCAGGATATCACCAGGTATATTGTCAATCTTTAAAAACCCGACCCTCTCCAAATCCCCGCAATCCACTGTAATAACCGCATCAAATCTCCTATCAATCATTTTTGCCTGTTTTATTGTATCACTGGAAGGGAGAAACTTTAATCCCTTTGGAACAGGATCCTGCGTAATAACTTCAACCTTTTTCCCGATAGAAGAGAGGGCAAGAGCAAGGGCAAGAGAAGAACCTATGGCATCTCCTTCAGGATTAACATGTGTTGTTATCAGAAATGTCTCTCTCTTTCTTATCTCAAGTAATATATCTTCTATGCTCATTTATCCCCCTTATTTATCTCATCCAGGATACTCAGTACCTCATCAGCCTTATCCATAGATGTATCCAGCTTAAAGAGTATATCGGGTGTAAACTTTATCTTAAGCCTGTGACCTATCTCTCCCCTGATAAAACCTGAGGCGCTTTTCAACCCCTCCATTGTCTGAATCTTTGCCTTTTCATCTCCATAAACACTGACAAATACCTTTGCATGTCTCAAATCTTCACTCACCTCAACAGCAGTTATTGTTACGAATCCTATCCTCGGATCATTCAATCTCCTTACGATCATATCAGATATTTCACTCCTTATCTGATCCCCGATTCTTTCTACCCTTTTATATGTCATAAAAATTCCATGTTGTACTTCAATAACTCAACTGTATGATTCGCCTGCAGCATATTTATTACCTTATCAAGGACACCATTTAAATATCTCTTTTCCACCCCGATGCATGCAATCCCGAGGACAACCCGCTGCCATAGGTCATGACCGTCTATCTCTGCTACTGATACGTTATAATTCTGCCGGATCCTGTCTTTGATACTCTTTATGACCTGTCTTTTCCCTTTCAGGGAACCGCTGTCAGGGATATGCAGTTCTACTATACAAATACCAACTACCATATAATAAGAAAGAAGCCACGAAATTACACATTTGCATTTATTCGTGGTTATCAGCCTCACTTATAACTTGGCTGCAATCTTTTCAATAACGAATGCCTCTATTATATCTCCTGCTTTGATATCACTAAAGTTCTCAATACTTATTCCACACTCATATCCGGCCTGAACCTCCCTGACATCGTCCTTAAAACGGCGCAGCGATGCAATCTTGCCTTTATAAATCTCCACATTATCCCTGATAAGTCTTACACCGGTATTTGAGCGGGAAATGTTGCCGTCTAATATATAAGAACCTGCAATTGTACCAATCTTTGATATACTGAAGACCTGCCTTACCTCTGCCCTCCCTACAACCTGTTCCCTGATAGTTGGTTCGAGCAGTCCCTCCATTGCTGCCTTTACATCTGAAACTGCATCATATATTATGTTATACAAGCGTATATCTACGCTCTCCTTTTCTGCGATTACCATAGCCTTTGGTTCAGGTCTTACATTAAATCCGATGATAATGGCGTTTGAAGCGGATGCGAGCATAATATCAGTCTCTGTAATCCCGCCAACACCTCCATGTATGATCCTTACTTTTACAGCTTCGGTACCAAGTCTCGCAAGGGCCTCATTTACTGCCTCAACTGATCCCTGGACATCGGCCTTTATTATTATATTCAGCTCACGTACAACACCCTTCTTGATCTGACTGTATAACTCATCGAGGGTTACCTTATTTGCCTTCTCAAGACCTGCTATCCTCTGTTTCTGAAGTCTCGCAGAAGCTACAGACTTGGCAATATGTTCATCATCAACCGCTACAAATGTATCCCCTGCCTGAGGCACGCCTGAAAATCCCAATACCTCTACAGGAGTTGCAGGAAATGCATTATTGATAGGTTTCCCTTTATCGTTTAATAGCATCCTGACACGCCCAAAGTATGTACCACACACAAACGGGTCACCCTGTTTTAACATCCCTCCCTGGACTAATACAGTTGCAACCGGACCCCGGCCTTTATCAAGTTTGGCTTCAAGTATGACACCCCTGGCATTCTTGTCCGGGTTCGCCTTGAGTTCAAGCACCTCGGCCTGTAACAACACCATCTCCAGAAGATGATCCAGACCAATCCTCTGCTTTGCAGATACCTCAACAAAGATGTTCTGGCCGCCCCAGGCTTCAGGCACAAGACCATATTTTGTAAGCTCCTGTCTGATACGTTCAGGGTTAGCGCCTGGTTTATCTATCTTGTTAATAGCAACTATTATAGGTACATTAGCTGCCTTGGCGTGGTTTATAGCCTCAATAGTCTGCGGCATAACACCATCATCCGCAGCTACCACAAGTATAACAATATCTGTAACCTTTGCCCCCCTTGCCCTCATTGCAGTAAATGCCTCATGACCCGGAGTGTCGAGGAACACAATCCTTCTTCCTTCTGTATCAACCACATATGCACCTATGTGCTGTGTAATCCCGCCTGCCTCTGCCTCAGTAACTTTAGTCTTTCTGATGGAATCGAGGAGAGAGGTCTTACCGTGATCTACGTGTCCCATAACTGTTACAACCGGCGCCCTTGGTTTTAACAGCTCAGGCGTATCCTCCACTCCTTCTATGACCTCTTCTAATTTTTTCTCTGCAGCAACTTCAACTTTTAACCCGTAAGAATCGGCAATAAGAACCGCTGCATCTATATCTATGGGGTGATTTATAGTGACCATCATGCCCATCTCAATCAGCTTTGCCATAATCTCACTTGATTTCTGGCCTATTAAATCTGCAAACTCCTTTACTGTTGTACCTTCATATATCTTTATCACTTTTTTCCTTGGTTTTGTTATTTCAACAAGCTGGTCAGTTTTAATCTTTCTATGAATTGCAGATAACTTTCCCCTTTTTTCTTTCTTTGGGATAACCTTGAAACTCTTCCATCTGTGTGATATGAGGAGATCCTCTTCAGGTTCGCTGATTATAACTTTAATACCCTTTTTCTTCTGCTCTTTTACCCCTGTCTTCTCTCCCGCAAGCCTCTCTTTCTCTTTAACCTCTGTATGAGGTATAACCGGTTTGCTTACAGGGACCTTTGTCCCGACTATACCTCCGATCTCCTCCTTTATCTTTGTTTCTATAATCTCAGTTATGTCAGGAATCTTTTCCTCTAAGATTGTTCCTGATGGACCCTCTCCAACATGTTCCTTACCCTTCTCCTCTATAACCTTTTTCTCTTCTGCCTTTATTTTCCCTGGTACGATTTCTTCTTTTTGAATTTGTATTGGCTGAATATCGTGTGGCTGAATTTTAGGTTGTTCCTCTGTCACCGGATGGACCTTTTGTTCATCTGCAACTTCAGGTTTAGCTTTTTTCTTGATGAGAATAGTCTTTGTGGCACTCTTTACCCCTTTAAAGACTTCGCTTACCTTATTGGTCCCTCCTCTGGTATTTAGCCTTCTTCTGATCAACTCAGTAGTATTCGCATCGAGTGATTTCATGTGGCTGGACACATCTATCCCCATCTTCTTGATCTCCTCAAGAAAATCGCTGCTACTCATGTTAAACTCCTTAGCCAGCTCAAAAACCCTCTTACCACTCATTCCTGGTTGCTCCTTCCGTATCTTTCACAAAAGTCACAAAGAATATCTTTTAATTATTTCCTCTGCGTTCTTTGTGCCTCTGTGGTCCATTCTCATCTCCTTTTGTGCACCCGTTATGCCTTTTCCTCTTCTCTTGCCTTGTTCTCTATCTGGATTTCCCTTGCCATACTCTGCTCTATCTCGATATCTTTCTCTTTAGACCGTTTTGCATCGTATTCTGACTCATTGATAATATCAATCTTCCAGTTCGTCAGCTTTGCAGCAAGCCTTACATTCTGTCCTTTCTTGCCAATCGCAAGAGATAACTGCTGATCTGATACTACCACAAGTGCAGACTTCTCTTCCTCGTTTATGCCCACTCTTTCGACTACAGCAGGACTCAGTGATTCGGCTATAAAGACCCTCGGGTCTTCAGACCATGGTATAATATCAATCTTCTCTCCTTTAAGTTCCCTGACTACAGCCTGCACCCTGGATCCCTTCATTCCAACACAGGCACCTACAGGGTCAACCGAGGGGTCCTTCGATAATACAGATATCTTTGTCCTGTCCCCTGGTTCTCTGACTACATTCTTAATCTCTACTATCTTCTCATATATCTCCGGAACCTCTATTGCAAATAATTTTCTGATGAATTCCGGATGAGTCCGTGTCAGAATGAGTTGAGGCCCCTTTGCTGATGGTTTTACCTCACATAAATATGCCCTGATACGATCACCACGTCTGAAAGTCTCTCTGGGTATCTGTTCTTTATACGGAAGCAACGCCTCTGTCTTTCCGAGATCAACAATGTAGTTCCTGCTCTCCTGTCCTAAAATAACACCATGAACTATATCACCCTGACGATCAATAAAATCTTTATAGACAGTATCCCACTCTGCCTCACGGACCTTCTGGAAAATAACCTGCTTTGCTGTCTGTGCTGCTATTCTACCAAAGTCACCCACTTCTATCAACGCACCTATCTCATCTCCCAACTCTGCCTCACTGTCTAATTTCTTTGCCTCTTCAAACTCGATCTCCTCTTTTGGATTTGTGACCTTTTCAACTATTTTTTTAATTAAAATTACCTGTATCTCACCAGACTTTGAGTCTATCTCAACCTGAATGTTATCCGAGCCCCCGAAACACTTCTTTGCTGCTGTCTGAAGGGCAGACTTAACAGCGCCTATTATAGTATTGCTGTCAATACCCTTTTCCCTGCTTATCTGCTCTATAACATTGATCAGTTCTCTGTTCATCAGTTCCACTTCCTCCAACAAACCGTTCAAACCACTTAAATAGTTAATACAATACTAAAATTCCACCTCAAGCCTTGCCTTTGCAATATCCGAGAATAATATCTCTATTTTATTATTATCTTCTGTCTCTATCGTAATCTTTGCCGCTTCCATCTCTGCTGATATTATCCTCCCCCTGAACGAAGTCATTTTGTTAAAAGGTATTTTAGTATTTATCTTGATTAATCTTCCTTTGTATTTTACAAAATCCTCCATACGTTTAAGAAGCCTGTCAAGCCCCGGAGAAGAAACCTCCAATAAATACGCATGCGGGATAGCATCTTCGGCATCCAGTATCCGGCTTAACCTGGCACTCACCTTTGTACAGTCATCGAGGGTCACCCCTCCCTCCCTATCTATATAAATGCGGAGAATCCAACGCTTACCATGTGTAATATATTCTATATTATCCAGTTCTAAATCACACGAATTGACAACTGATTTTATTATATCCTTTATATCTCCCATCTCGTAAAAATCACATTAAAAAGCATTTTTCTCTAAAAAAAAAGTGGGCCATACCACCGCCCACTTGAGAAGTTGAGCTCGATTGTGTAATTTAGATATAGCATAATAGAATGAAAAAAGCAACACCTTGACTTTTATAAATTCTTTCTGGAAAATAGAGGCATGCCGGGATGGTGAAACTGGTAGACGCACGGGACTCAAAATCCCGCGGGGGCAACCCCATGGGGGTTCGACTCCCCCTCCCGGCACCATTATTTGGTGCGGGTTTAGTAACGGTAGGTCACTTCGGGATAAGTAATTTCAAGCCTTTCACACCTTAACATCTTACCTCAAATCCTTCTAATTTCATCTGTGGATGTCCTGATATAATACCCTTATGTTATATATCATCGGATATTCTAACTAAATTAGCAAGAAATTTTCAATAGTTGACATTCTTCGTCATAAAATGTTATATATATTATATAACAAAGATATGGCAAGGGGGTGTTTAAAATGGTTTTACGGATGTCCTTTGGTCAATTTTTAAGGGATAGTCGGTTAAAGGCAGGCTACGGATTGCGGGCTTTTGCTATTGCTATCGGTATGCAGCCGTCTAATCTGAGCAATATTGAACATGAAAGGATACATCCACCCCAAGATCCCCTTAAGTTGGAAGAAATAGCCAGGTCGCTGGGCTTTCAAAAAGGTTCAAAAGAATGGCAACGACTTTTTGATCTGGCAGTCCATCATAAGCCTGTTGCCGTCCCTCCTGATGTTGCAGCCTTTGTCGCAAAAGAACCGGGGATCCCGGTTTTGCTCAGAACCATCGAGAAAGCCAAACTTTCCAAGAAAAGCATCTCTGAATTATCTCGATACATTAAAGAACATTTAGCAAAGGGTTAAGAATGTCGTTCAATCTGGTAGTGCCTACCTATACGGCTTCCCGCCTTGAACATATGGCAATTACTTTACTTAAGGGTCGTCTAAAAGGGCCCATTACCGTTCCTGTTGATATAGATTACATTCTTGAACAGGAGCCAGGTGTTTTATTGGACTATATCCCGGAAATAAAGGAACGCTTCGGGGTAGCAGGATTAGTTTATCGGGAGGACCATAAACGTTTTAGAGTAATTATTGATGCTGAGGTTGCTGATGCAATTCGATACCACAATTTCTATCGTTTCACAGTAGCTGAGGAGTTTAGTCACATCAAGTTACATAGAAAAATCATTGAACAGATTACAGACTTAGAAACTGCGATAGAACTGCTTCAACAGTCAGAATACGAGGCGATGGACAGAAATGCCAAGCGGTTTGCCGCAGCGATTTTAATGCCAAGTGAGTTGGTACTTAGGGATGCAAGAGAACTCTACCCCGGCCTTGTTAAGGTTGCAGGATTCAGGAACTCACAGGCTGTTAAAGATTATATGGCCAGTTTGCTCAGTAAGAAGTATGAGGTATCTGCAGAAGCGATGTCCTACAGGTTAAACGAATGGCCGATACGAATCTTTGACAAGATTGATGCAGCTATGAGGGAGAAGTTGCTTTTCTTGGATTAACTCCGAATTTCACAACATTATAACCGTCATATAGATATAAGAATTGATAGCATTATCATTTAAATCTTAACAGTAGTCGGCATCCACCATTCAGGGCACCGCGTATGCTTAGGATAACTAAGTGATGGTGAAAATAAACGAGCTTGTAGCATCTGCTATCCGGCTTTTTATGACTGCATTCTTAAAGGGCTTTTTATTCCTCCAGGTTGGTATGTTTACTGTAAAGCAAAGCCCCAAAAAGACTCTAAATTGGATCGTGGCCCGATCAAGAATACCATATCATCGTAGTCCTGGTATGGGTCTATTCCATCAGTACCTCCAAAGACATCATACACATCTACCTCAACACGATATATCCCATTTCCCATGTATGTAAACCGTAGATAGAGACTATTGGAATTCTCAAAATTCACAACTGTAGCGATTTTAAAGTCTTCGTTGTTTACCGTGGTGTAGCCAGAAAAAGTAAATCTTCCCGTAAATGTAATACCCTGCATATTCTTTGCCATAACTTATCTTTACTGGGTTTCAGTCCTGTAGAAAAGAAGATGCTTTCCTAATTCATTTTCCCTATCTTAAACTCTGAAGGTACTTTCTCCAATCGACACAGAGGGGCCCCGTTCCGTGATTGCCAAGGTACGGGGGGACATTTGGGAGCTACGCCCTGAATGGGCCGGGACAGAACTCTTAAGGAGGTTAGAAAATGAAGGCACATCGCCAATACGTAAAAGAACAAATAAAACATGACCGCCGATTCGCCAAAGACCTTGAAGAGGCCCGGGTTCAGGTACGCCTTGCCGTCATGATTGCTAACTTGCGGGAAGATAAAGGTCTATCGCAAAGAGACCTTGCCAGAATCACCGGCCTCAAACAACCTCAGATCGCCCGCATCGAATCAGGGGATTATCTCCCTACACTGGAGACCCTCTGGAAGCTTGCCGATGCACTGAAAGCCAAGGTTATCATCGGGCCTCACCAACACCTTGAATTTAAGGCTGCTTGAGGTGATTCTCTATCCGCAGCTTCTGCATCCTCACCACCTTGCTCTATTAGGGAAGCATATTGGCATGTTGGACAAGTTCAAAATTCATTAAATACAAGACTGCATTCAATATCATATATAGTACAACTGAAAAGTACTCAAAATCCCGCGGGGGCAACCCCATGGGGGTTCGACTCCCCCTCCCGGCACCATTTATTATAGGAAAAAATAAAGGCCCAAAGATATTTCTCTGGGCCTTCTTATATTACCTGACTGTTTTATTATATTACTACTTTGCCCCGCCTGGTTGTTCAGCAGGTGCATGTTCACCCTGAGGAGCCCCTTCCGGAGCAGGCTGTTCAGCAGGCGCTTGTGTCTCTGGAGCTGGTGGAGGAGGAGGAGCTGGCTCTTCTTTCTTCTGACAGGCAGCAATAGCAATAGTCCCCGCTGTAATTAATGCCAACAACATTATTAAACCTCTCTTCATTTATTTACTCACCTCCTTTCTTCATTATGAATTTGTAGGGTGAAAAATAGTTTCTTCATTATAATAATACAAAAATGTGTCGAAAAAATATTAAACACAAAAGTTTATCCCTTGTCAAGATAATTTTAGGTCATAATTTCAGGTCAAAAGATTTTCCAAGTCGAAGGAAGATCAGTTTAAAACCATTAATATCCCTTTTCAGACATCGCCTTGCTGCCTCTTTATATATCTCTCCTGAAAGAGAATATTCTTTGATCCTCTCTCCTATTCCGGCCTCAGATACCCTGTCTGTCTTGTAATCTGCTAAAAATAATTTATCTCCATCTTCATATATAAGATCAATAACCCCATCCATAATCTGTTCATTCCATAAGATAGTAAAAGGGGTTTCCCTGCCTATAATATTAACCCTTTTTAATTCATCATAAGCCGGAGAACCCAGAAAATCATTTAAAATAGTTTTTATTTCATCCTTTATATATACTATTTCACTAATAAACTGTTGTGGTATTAATTTAGTACATATTTCTTCGATAGAATCTTCCGAGAATGGTTTGTCATTTCTAAAATCCCACTGTTCTAACAGGGAATGAACAATTGTACCAATGAGTAGCGCCTTTTCCCTCCCTCCCCTTTCCTCTCCACTCATCAATTTCTTTTCCAGGGTTAATCCTGCCCCCCCATCCCCGGGTCTTGAAGGGCTTACGAAGAGCGATCTGCCAAGAATCGTGTCATACCTGTCAGACCTTGATTTCCATAAACCGGCAAAAGAATTCAGCTCAAACCGTTTTTCTCCTTTCCGCCTCCATGTGTCTGACTTCTGCCCTGTCCTTGAACCATATTCAGGTGCACATTCATCAGGGCCTATAACATGTTGTCTTATTCTCCCCTTTCCAATTATTAACTCACCGGCATTTTTTTCTCCTAATGAATCTCCTATTACATCCTTTATCATATAAAGGAAACTCCCTTTCTTCATCCTGTCATATAAAGTTCCTGAAAGGACAAGACACTCCTTTGCCCTTGTCATCGCCACATACAATAATCTTTTCTGCTCCTCTTCATCCCTTATCCTCCTCTTGTCATATAACATCACAGAGGCATAGTTCCTCAAATTATCCACCTTGAAGCCGATCTCATCAGTCGACCAGTCATGAACCACGCTTATATCTTCTTCAGCGCCTGCCGGAGAGGTATGCATACCTGCCAGTATTACAAAAGGAAACTCAAGCCCTTTGGCCTTATGAATACTCATTATACGTACTGCACCTGATGCCTCTTCTGCAAGAGGGCTTTCCCCTTCCTCCTCCATACCAAGTACATTCTTTTCCAGTCTGGCAGTAAAACCCCTGAGTGTGAGATCTGATTTATCACTTAAAGACTCTGCAATCTTCCGGATCTTTATCAGATTTGCCATGGCCTGCTCACCATTTGATGAAGATGCAGCCAATTCAAGGACAGGAAGGGTCTCAAAAATATGATTTATAGCATCACTCAAAGGCTTTACCCCTGCATCATGATAAAGTCTTTTTAACAACCTGTATAATTCACTGATTACAGCAGCAATATTGTTATCTCCTTTAAAACATTTCAGACCAGCCTGCAATATAGAATCTGAAATACGATAGTCAAGAAGAGAGTTCCTGTCCAGTTCATATATCTCCCTGTCTGTAAGACCACCCAGAGGTGATCGCAATACACCCACAAGACTAACTCTGTCAAACGGATCGTCAATTACTTTTAGCAAATTAACAAAATCTATGACCTCCTGTGCTGCAAAGAATCGCCTTTCTCCTTCGACAATATATGGAATATCGTATCGTCTCAGTACCTCAAGGTACACATTTACATTTGTCAGCTTTCTTAAAAGAACAGCAACATGTGACGGCGATACATACTCTTTACTCCCCTTCTTATCATATATCAACTCTATGCCTATAATCTCTTTTTTTAACCATTTACCAATGGCCTCTGCCTCAAGATTAATGGCCTTTGATGTATCCATATCCCTATCTCCCTGCCCATTAATAATCCTTAATTCAACCCTGTGAGACGGGAGGACCGCCTTACGGTCCGGATGGTTTTTGAGACCGACATATTCAGGTTGATATTGCTCCCTCTGCTTTATTATCCGTCCGGAAACCTCATTAACCACATCAATCATAGCGTTATGATGCCTGAAACTTGTTGACAGGTCGAGCCTTATCCCTTCCTGTCCCGTTTGTATCATCTCTGCAACCTGCGCATATGCCTCAATATCAGCCTTACGAAAGGCATAGATAGACTGTTTAGGGTCACCAACTATAAATATCTTCCCCTTATCTATCTTTATGTTTCGCCACTCTGCTTCGTGTGTCCCCGGCCTTTCTGACAGATATAGTATTATCTCATATTGAACAGGATCAGTATCCTGGAATTCATCGACAAGTATTGACTTAAAGCGATTCTTTAATTCTTGCCGCACCTTTGGCCTTGATTTCAGGAGATCGCGGCACAATGTCAGGAGTCCATCAAATGAGATGTTTCCGGATAAAACAAACCTCTTCCTGCACTCCCTTGCAAATGGTATAAACAGTCTTAACAGGTTAATGAAAAATTGATTATTATCAGGGATTAGTCTGTTCGCAGCCCTGATTATCTGCTTAGCCGCAATGAAATCATCCTCATCCCATCCGGAAGGCGGCGTTGAAGATGAAATACCCTCAATAGTAACTGAGCGGTCTTTGCCTGATAAAACCTCATCAAATATCTCATTTGCATTATAAAGTTGTTTAAGCGTCTTATTTGATTTTGAATATCTGGCAAGGATCTCTTCAGCCGATATTTGCCTCCTTTTCAGCCACGTCATGACTACCTTACTAATCGCAGGCCTGTTTATATTCTGCTCCAGAAGGTTGATTGATACACTCTCCCTGCATATCTCGCGTGCAAATGATTTAAGTGATTCAAGTTTGATACGTTCAAGTACAACTTCCCACAATGCACTGTTTGGGGAATCCATAGATAATTCAGTGTCAAGCCACCCCGTCCATTTGCGTTCAAAGTGTTCTTCAAACAGGGGACCTTCATCTTCTGTAAATCCAGGTGAAACACCGGCCTCTATCGGATATAAACGGAGTATATATCCTGCAAAACTATGCATAGTACATATCTGTGCCTTCTCAAGGTCATTTATAGCATTGGATGCCCTTTCTGCGATCTTGTTTCTGCTGATCCTGTATCTGACCATCATGTCTTCCAGGATGCGTCCCTCATGTCCCTCCCCTGCCTCTAAAAGAGGATTTGTCAAACAAAGGAGGCGGTCTCTCAGGCGAATCTTCATCTCATTAGCAGCCTTATTTGTAAAGGTAAGGGCGACTATCTCCGTAATCTTCAGCGGATCAGGTTCACGCATTAAGAGATAGATTATCCGGTCAACAAGGAGGGTTGTCTTTCCAGTGCCTGCCCCTGCTGTAACAACGATATTCTTATCAAAGGTAGTAACAGCAAGGATTCTCTCATTTATGTCCGGTATATCAGTCATTTCAAACTTGTAAATTATTCTTCCTTAATGAATAATAGGGTCTCACCCTTTCATCCCTCTCTGAACGCCATCTTGAATGAGTATGGTTCTTCCTGCATACCATATAATAGTCACAAAATTTACAATATTCACCAGGATAAATAAAAAACAGCCCCTCTTTTATACCTTTCAATAAAAGTGATATTGAACTCTTTATCTGCTCACCTAAACCGGTCTGCCAGCAATCACCTGGAAATTCTGACACCCTTTCCTCTTTATCTTCAGAAGTCCAGGCCGGTGCAATAAAATAGAAACTGACCTTCTCCGGCAGAGGGTTTTCAACTCCGGTCACATATTTAACATGGGGTCTAATCATGAGTATATACAAAGGGGGTTGAAGTTTCTTTCCCCTGACTGCTGAAAGTGAAAGATTGCTGTCTTCATTACTCATACCAGTACCTGATTTGTACTTGTAGTCTATTATCCTGAAGATGCCTGTTCCAGGTTTTATATCAATCCTGTCCACAATGCCATGCAGGCGTATCTCATTTAAATCCCCCG
>MHER01000056.1:24625-25163 GCA_001805205.1 Nitrospirae bacterium RIFCSPLOW2_12_42_9
TTTAACTCAAAGCCGGATGGTATAAATCCTGAAATCCGCAGCTCATTGATATCATCTGTTATCATTGACTTAATGACCGACATCAACCTCTTCTTTAAAACTGCCCAGAGAAGGGGATATCCAATAGTATGATCCTGCTGAAACTCATTAAACACAACAGAAGAATCCTCCCTTAAATAACCTTCTATATCTGTGTCCTTTTTAAGGATAATCTCCCCCCTTGAATAAATCCTTTTCAATATCCTGTGACAGATGTTCCCTATTTCTATAGGTGGTATCTCACAGACTGGATCCGGATAGCTCAATCTCCTGAGAGAGAGTATATGATGTGCAAAATACGAGAATGGACATCGTGCATACGATTCCAAAGATGTAGGTGAAGTGCCTTCAATAATCAATGACCTCAACTCTTTTTCAATGGGGCCTGTAAGACCGTCATATGCGGTCAGGGCCGGTCTTCTGGTTTCAAGATGCTGAATAACATTTATACCATGTTTGTATGTCTCTGGTGCCATATTAAACTTCATTATTACTGGCA
>MHER01000056.1:25182-28738 GCA_001805205.1 Nitrospirae bacterium RIFCSPLOW2_12_42_9
TATAAGCCTTAATGATAATTCCTGCGGGATAAGGAGTGAATAGTCAAAATATTCAGATACGGAAAATTTTTCATTAGTACGCCGCGGGATATTCTCTTCATTTACAGGAAACCCTTTTCTGATATCATTCAGATACATTGACGGGACCTTTGTCTGACCTGCCTCATCTGTCCTCTGGTATAATAAGTATATCCTCTCCCTTGCAGAACTCAGCAGAAGATAAAACAGGAGCTTTTCTTCATCATAACCTGATAACTTCTCTGTAATCTTATAGCCAAGTCCCACTTCAAACACCTTTCTCAAAGAATCCCTTAACATCGGGTCTTCCTTTATATTCCTCGGGAAGACCTTTTCATTCATCCCGAGTACAAATAAGACTTTACAAGTAATGCCGCGTGCTGCCATTACATCAAGAACATGGACTCCATTAACCTCATTATCACTTACAGGGATGTACCTGTTCTCCAGCATACGTTTAAAGGTATCGATAAACTCGTTTAATGTCACCTCGCTGCTTATTAACCTGAATTCTCTTATAGAGTATAAACCTTCAATAATAAATCCCTCTGCTGCAATATATTTTTGTATCAGCCCTTCAAACCTCTCTGCATAATCATCCCATGAGCTGATCTCCGGTAAATTATCAAAATCCTCATTTAATGAAGTAACAAAGTTTTTAAGCCCGGTAATGATATCTCCGCTTATCCTGTGTGTCTCCGCACTTTCTTCATCTTTTTCATTTAATACAAGGCCGTCTCTGATATATTTATCAAGCCTCTCCCACTCACTTATCCCCCTTGAAATGCCTGCAGACCGCGTAACATAGTCCCAGATATCAGGCCTCGGTTCCACACCATCAGGGCAGAATGTCTCAATCCTGCAGAAGTGGGATGAGGCAAGGTCTATGATGTCAGACCGTCTGTAATCACCTTCCGGTACGGAAAGGAAAAGATGGACTGCCTTAGTTACCTGATATCTGTTTATTGGGTCACAGGCACTTGATACAAAGGGTATCTTGTGTATATCAAATATCCTTTTAATAAGATGGCCATAATCATTTATATCTCTCGATACAACACCAAAATCAGAAAAACTGCAGCCATCCATATCAACCAGTTTATATATGGCTTTGGCAACAGTAAGGACTTCATCCTCTGCGCCAGAGGTACTGATTATCGTTGAGATATGACCAAAGGGAAATGTGGTTTCTGCGCCTGATTTCATTATCACAGGTTCAGAAAGCCTGATAACAGCTTTTTTGCCTGGAACCATTCCCTGTATGTACCCTTCATAAAACCTTCTGGCAAATTCAAATGCCTGCATCTTCTCTATAAGAGGAAAGTAAAGTGTGGCAGGGTAATGATTTGCAACACTCCTGAAAAGGTCATATTGTACCTGGGTAAGATCATAAAACCCGTAGTAGATTATTTCCTTGAATGAGTGCAGAATTCCGGATGTTGGGACAAGTTCTGCGGCTATCACCGGTAAATCAGAATAATCCATGATGTTAATTTCCTTCATCCTCAGAAGAAATTCTTTATATAACAATACAAGGGGGCTTAACCTCTCTATATCCTCTTCATTAAAGACCCCTTCTCTTATGGCCTCCATCAGATTGTCCGGGTCAACCCTGGCATCTTTTAAATCCTGAATAGTCTTCCAAAGGGTACTGCAGCCATCGCGTGTTTCAGACAAATGACGGAAAGTATCTTCAACAGTACTGCTCGTCTTTATTGTATGGCGAAGTAATTCTTCAAAGAAAAAATCATCTTTAACTAATGTATTGATAACTCCGTATCTTTCCTCATAGAGTTTGGCAGAAAGTGTGTGAAATGTATAAAAGTGGATATTGATTAGATCCAGTCTGCGTTCCGATGAAAACATGATTTTCAATCTTGATCTAAGGTGGATAGAGGGGACAACAATTGCCAATGGTGCCAAATGGTCATCACCCTTTAGAGAGATTATATAATTGCAAAAGGCATCTTCTAAATCAGGGTGGAAATTACCGAGATACACCTTGAGCATACAAATCCAGCCTACGTTTATTCACTTAGTCCGTAAATATCGTATACCATAGCATTAATAGGCCAGGCATCTTTCCTGACATTTTCATCTTTGTTTGTGCTGCCATGCAACGTGAATGTTTCATCTGAAAATCCCCCCTCCCTATCCCTCCCCCTCAAGGGGGGAGGGGAGGGGGGGGGTGTTTTTATCCTCCCTTGTGCCCCGAAGGGGCATGACGGTTCATCAGCATCTCAACTTCTTTGTCACATCAATCATTCTGTTAGTCATATGTCTTGCAACAAGGAGGTCTGTATCATTCGGCTCTCCTGAGGAAAGGGCGCCATAATATGATCCTGATGAATAGAGTTCTTTTATATTCCCCGGGATTCCAACAATAATCAGGCCATGGGCAAAGAACGTTGGGAAGGTTGCAAGCAGTGTGGCCTCCTGTCCCCCATGCACCATCTCTGCAGATGAGAATACAGAAACGGTCTTTCCTATCAGGGTCCCTTCCATCCAGAGTTTACCGGTCAAATCCCAGAAGTTCCTCATTGGTGCAGCCATATTCCCAAATCGGGTCGGCGCCCCTGCAATAAGACCATCCATCCATATAAGGTCATCTACCACAGCATCAGGGATATCAGACATAGATTGATAAACAGCCTTCCATTCAGGAGTTTTCTCAATAACATCGCTGGGCGCAAGCTCAGGCACCTTTCTTAAACGGACATCTGCACCTGAATTCTCTGCATCCTTTGCAATAGACCTTGCCATCTTTAACATATGGCCTGTCTTACTATAAAAAAGGACAAGTATCTTGGGGTATTTATGGGGAGTATTCATAGGACACCTCCTTTTTTCGCTTCGCTCCCATCGCTTGCGCTGAGCGAAGCGAAGAATGCAAGCACTGCATTCCTACATTTGACTCTAACACACTGCATACCTACATACAAGATTATTTTGATTGAAATTGGAACTCACCATCGTCAGGAAAGGAATAAAGCATGCATTTGAGCTGTTCAAGAGCTACATTAATATAGATTTCGTACCTCTCTTATTGTATTTTGAACTAAATATATAACTTTTTATTGACAAAGGCTAAGTAAATATTTTACTTTACCGAACATTATACACTGCAATATTTAGAATAAGTTAACTATTTAATGAAAGGGGGTTTTAATGAAAAGATTTTTTTTGGTCTTCTTAATGATGTTATGTACAATTGTACTTTACTCAAGCAGTGCATTTGCCATCTCAATGGATGAGTTCAAGCTTAACGGGTTCTTTGATCTGGAGTATGAGGAGTCCTATCAAGACGATTCGTCTATAGGAGATAGGAAAGGTGCTTTTGATCAGTATCATTTCAACATCCTGATGGAGTTTCCTTTGAGCGACAATGTCACAGTAAAGGGGCATATAGAGTATGAACATAGCCCCAAAATAGAGAAGGGAGATGATGCTAAGGGAGAGATAAACTTAGAATGGGCATATCTTGAGTATATTATTAATAATGATATTGGAATACGAGGTGGCTCATTTTTAACACCCT
>MHER01000057.1:0-681 GCA_001805205.1 Nitrospirae bacterium RIFCSPLOW2_12_42_9
ATTATATGTTGTGGTCTCCCTGACTCATCAAGGTATGTTGCACCCATTGCCTCACTGTATTTGGTTCCAAGTTTAAATGTATGTCCAACCTCTATGCCTCTGACAATAACAAGCCTTCCATTCTCACATCTTACACACCCATCCCCTTCTTTAACCTTTCGTATATCAGCAAACTGAGCCGGTGAAAAGTCACGGGACAGGTTTACATTTATTAAATGTATATCCTTTTCATTTCCGCCCACAACAAAATTTACCATCCCTTTTATGGCATGGTCTGCAATAATTTGAATCTTTTTTAAACCTACAGGTCCGGAGAAGCCTGACGGGGCACCTGTAACCTTTTCAACCTCTTCGGGAGATAATAACTGTACATCAGTGGTGTCAAAAAATTTCGCAATCTTAACCTCATTTAATTCATGATCACCCCGCAGCAGTACTGCTGCAACCCTGTCCCCGCCCCTTACAATGAGAGTCTTTACAAGTTGCCCGGGTGTAACCCCGAGAAAGGCCGCCACATCCTCCACACTTTTTTTGCCCGGAGTTATTCTCTTTTCGAGGGGAAACAACTCTGCCCCCCCTCCCATACCCATACCCTCCCCCTCGAAGAGGGAGGGCTGGGGTGGGGGTGACGCCTCTGCCTTCTCCATATTCGCCGCATACCCGCAAGTGTCACAGGAGACT
>MHER01000057.1:704-8560 GCA_001805205.1 Nitrospirae bacterium RIFCSPLOW2_12_42_9
AAGAACCATAAACTCATGGGAAAAACTCCCCCCGATCAGGCCTGTATCAGCCTCAACAGGTTTAAAGACAAGCCCGCAACGCCTGAAAATGGCCATATACGCATCATACATCTTCTTATATGACAGCTCAGCCCCCTGCTCATCCCTGTCAAAACTATAGGCATCCTTCATTATAAACTCTCTCCCCCGCATCAACCCGAATCGAGGCCTTATCTCATCTCTGAACTTTGTCTGTATCTGGTATAGATTTAATGGTAACTGTCTGTAGGATTTAACCTCCCGTCTTACGATATCTGTTACCACCTCTTCGTGTGTGGGACCAAGACAAAAATCCCTGTCATTCCTGTCTTTCAACCTAAGAAGCTCCTTTCCATACTTTTCCCATCTTCCTGTCTCCTGCCACAGCTCTGCAGGAAGCACCATCGGGAGAAATACCTCCTGGGCGCCAGCCCTGTCCATCTCTTCACGAATAATATTTTCAACCTTTTTTATTACCCGGTAGCCTAAAGGGAGGTAATTATATATGCCTGCTGCAAGCCTTCTTATCAGGCCTGCACGCATCATAAGTTTATGACTTATTACCTCTGATTCTCCAGGGTCTTCACGAAGGGTTGGTATTAACAGTTTAGAGAAGTACATTTTTTATTTTGGACTAAATCCTCAACTTCCTTTATTAAGGCCTCAACCAGCTCAGATTCTTTTAGTCTCCTTATAACCTTTCCATCCCGGAACAAGAGACCGCTCTCTTTGCCGCCTGTAATACCTGCATCAGCCTCTTTCCCTTCCCCTATCCCGTTTACCACGCATCCGAGTATAGAGACATTAAGTGGTAATGTTATATGGGAAAGCCTTTTCTCCACCTCTGCTGCAATCTTTTCAATATCTATTTCCATCCTTCCGCATGTGGGACAGGAGATAATATTAACACCACGATGCCTGATATTAAGTGCCTTTAATATCTCATATGCAACCCTTACCTCTTCAACGGGGTTCGTTGTCAGAGAAACCCTTATTGTATCACCGATACCCTCAAATAGCAGGAGACCTATCCCTATTGCAGATTTCACTGTTCCGGAGAGAAGAGGCCCTGCCTCAGATACACCCACATGCAGCGGGTAATCAACCTTATCTGAAATAAGCCTGTATGCATTGAGCGTTGTAAATACATTAGATGCCTTAAGGGATATCTTCATGTCATAAAAGTCAAAATCTTCTAATATCCTGATATGTCTCATTGCAGATTCAACCATTGCCTCAGGAGTAGGATGACCATATTTATTGAGGAGATCATCTTCGAGGGATCCCGCATTGACACCTATCCTTATTGGGATCCCCCTCTCTTCTGCAGCCTTTACAACATGCTCAATTCTCTTCTCATCTCCTATGTTTCCGGGATTGAGTCTCAAGGCATCTGCCCCATTCGCAATGGCCAAAAGCGCAAGCCTGTAGTCAAAGTGAATATCCGCTATTAATGGTATAGATATAGAAGATTTGATTGCCTTCAGCGCCTCTGCAGCCTCTTTGTCCGGTACCGCTACCCTGACAATCTCACATCCAGCCTCTTCAAGCCTCTTAATTTGTACAACAGTAGCATTAATATCCCGTGTGTCAGTATTAGTCATTGACTGAACAACAACAGGCGCACCACCCCCGATTAGTACATTTCCAACCTTTATCTGCCGGGTCTTTCTCCTGTTAATCATTTCTTCTATCTGAACACCCTCAGTATGTCATTGTACGATACAATAATTATCAGTGTAATCAGTAATGCAAATCCAACTGTCTGCGCTACCTCCATTGTCTTTTTGTTCAGGGGGCTCCCCTTGATCTTCTCTATAATCAGAAAGACTATCCAACCACCATCCAGTACAGGCATTGGAAGGAGATTTAATATGCCAAGCTGTAAACTCATAAAGGCCATAAAGGCAATGAGATCAGATATGCCGGACTGTGCTGCCTCACCGGTAAGTTTTGCAATCATTATTGGACCGCCGAGGGTCTCTATTGAGAGCTTCAGAGAAAACAGCCTCTTCAGGACATCAAAAGTCAGTTTTGTTAACTCATACATCCTCCCCAACCCATGGGTTATCGACTCTATTACTCCAAACTTTTTTACAAGGGTCTTCTGCTGATTTATTATTCCTATAACACCATATCCTGCTGCCTGGTCTTTCATAGGTTTTACAGCAGCAGTGACCTCTTCATTGTCCCTCTTAACAGTTATAACAATATCCTTATCAACGTGAGACCTTATGTATGACGAGACCTGATACCAGCTAATGACAGGGTTCCCATCAAGAGATACTATCCTGTCTCCTTCCCTAAACCCTGCCTTCTCTGCAGGGTATCCTTTATTAATCTTCCCTATGACAGGGGGCAAGTCAGGAAGAATCCCTGCATATCCACCCCCGCCAACCTGAGTCTCTTCCCCTCTTGCTAATAAAACCTCCTTAATCTCATTACCACTTTCAATCTCTATCTTTATTCCAAGTTCAGGTTTGGTTGAAATAACTGTGACTACATCTTCCCAGTCTGATACATGTTTATTATCCATCTTTATGATACGATCACCAACCATCACACCCGCATTACTGGCAGGTGAACCATCTTCTACCCAACCCACTATCGGAGGCTCTTCGAGAAATGCCGGCATATTAATACCAATAAAAAACACAAGGGGCATCAAAAGGAAAGAAACTATGATATTCATTAATGGCCCGGCCAATACAACTGTTGCACGATCAGAAACGCTCTTTGAAGAAAATTCATCAGGTGCGTTTGTCGATACATCAGTCATATTCTCCCCTGCCATCTTTACATAACCACCGAGCGGGAGTGCGGAGATAAGATATTCTGTATCCCCTATCTTTTTACCGATTATCTTTGGTCCAAAACCAAGAGAAAACTTGAGAACCCTGATCCCCCTTATCCTTGCAGCTATAAAGTGTCCAAGTTCATGGACAAAGATCAGTATTCCTATACAGATTATGAAAACAAACAGAGTGTACATTTAATAAATCCCCCTTTATTTCTATCCATTACCTGCGAGCCTCCCTATTATCATTTCAGCCTCCTGTCTTGCCCAGTTATCTGCATGTAATACATCCTCTATGGTCTCAATACGAAATGCCTTGTGTTTTCCCATAGTTTCTCCGGTAATCCTCTCTATATCAAGGAATCCTATCCTCCCGTGCAAAAATGCCTGCACAGCTATTTCATTAGCAGAATTCAGGACAGCAGGCATTGACCCACCTTCATTAATAGCATCATATGCATAGTAGAGACACGGAAATCTCCTCTTCTCAGGTTCTTCAAATGTAAGGTTCCCGGTTTTTGCAAGGTCAAGTCTCGGCATAACAAGATCCAGCCGTTCCGGATAACTAAGTGCATAGGCGATCGGTACTTTCATATCGGGCATCCCCATCTGTGCAATAACCGAACCATCCCTGAATTCTACCATGGAATGGACGATACTCTGTGGATGGATCAATACCTTTATCTGGTTGACTGATACATCGAACAACCACTTCGCTTCAATTACCTCAAGACCCTTATTCATAAGGGTGGCTGAGTCTATGGTAACCTTTGCACCCATATTCCAGTTTGGATGTCTCAATGCATCTTTTATAGTTGCCTTCTTTCTCTCCTCGGAAGGCGTTCTGAGAAATGGCCCGCCTGATGCAGTAAGGATAATCTTATGAACCTCTTCCCATCTCCCCTTCTCCATCACTTGAAATATGGCACTGTGTTCACTATCAACCGGCAAAATCTTTGCCTTTTTCTCATTTGCCTCTCTAACAACTATCTCACCTGCCATGACCATGGTCTCTTTATTCGCAAGCGCTATAGTCTTTCCGGCCTTGACAGCAGCAAGTGTAGGGATAAGTCCTGCTGAACCGGCTATTGCAGATACGACAATACCGGCCTCCGGATGTGTAGAGACCCTGATAAGTCCTTCCACTCCTGAGAGTATATCTACGTTAAGTGTCTTACACTTCTCTCTAAGCACTGAGGCGTGTTTTTCATTTGTTAAAGACACTACTGATGGTTTATAACGTCTTATCTGTTGCTCTAACCTGTCTATATTCTCGCACGCTGAGAGGCCAACGACCTTGAATCTTTCAGGAAACCGGGATATCACATCCAGTGTGCTGCACCCTATAGAACCGGTGGAACCTAATATCGATATATTCTTAATCATACAGGCAAAAATGTTATTTCAGGTACGAAATATCTAATATAATAATAAAAAACCGGTATTGTAAATATAATGCTGTCAATCCTGTCCAGCATCCCGCCATGGGCCGGAAGGAGGCTGCCAGAGTCCTTGACCCCGGCACTTCTCTTCAGCATTGACTCTGTCAGATCCCCAAGCTGACTTATCACACCGAATATCAGACCTATCAGTATAGTATTGTTTATTGTAAGTTCTCTTAAGAACAACCACCTCGCTAAAAAGGCAAACCCTATACACGAAATAACGCCGCCAATTGCACCCTCTACAGTCTTGCCGGGGCTGATAACAGGGGAGAGTTTGTGCCTGCCAAAGAGTTTTCCAAAATAGTATGCACCTGTATCTACACCCCATGTTGCAATAAGGATAAAGAAGATAAGGTTCTCTCCGTTTAATTGATTTCGTAAAGGGATCAAATGTCCTAATGTCCATGAAATATAGAATACACCAAACAATATTACTGAAACTCCAGGGAGGGTATCTTTAGGGTTCGCTTTAAGAAACAGGAAACCAATCAGTGATATTAATACCACCATGCTCAAGACCGCGTCTCTTGCCACAAGGAAATTAAAATCTTTATCAAAGGTAAGGAGGGTCAGAAAACCAAGGAAAAAACCCAGAATTGTGTATTTATTAAACTCCCTGTAATAGAATCTATAGTATTCATATTGTCCTATAAAGACCACAATAACCACAAATAAAAAGAAAAAGAGAGGGGGTAGATACCTGACAAGGAGGTAAAGAAAAGGGATAAGTGCGATAGCGGTTACAACCCTCTTTCCTCCCATCAGTTAGTCCTTGTAATCTGCTCCTCTATCATGCCAAATCTTCTTTCCCTGTGCTGATAGTCGAGGATAGCAAGAAGCAGGTCATGCCTCCTGAAGTCCGGCCAGAGGGTCTTGGTAAAATATAACTCTGCATAGGCTATCTGCCATAAAAGGAAATTGCTAATACGTGTTTCACCACTGGTCCTTATCATCAGGTCAGGGTCTGGCAGGCCCTTTGTATATAAATAGTTTGAAAATAATTTACTGTCTATATTTTCAGGTTTTATAGCGCCATTCGTAATATCATTCATGATACGCAATATTGCATCAATTATCTCAGTCCGTCCACCATAACTCAATGCTATATTTAATATCATAGATGTATTATGCTCTGTCTTCTTTTCTACCTTCTCTATCCATTTTTTTACTGAGCCCGGAAGTTTATCAGTCTGCCCTATTGTCATAAACCGTATATTGTTATCCATCAGTGTCTTTAATTCCCTTTGAAGATATTCCTCAAGGAACATCATAAGGGCTTTAACCTCCAATTCAGGCCTCTTCCAGTTCTCTGCTGAAAAGGCATAAATTGTCAACACCTCTATCCCTACCTCACGGCAGAATGTAACTATTTCTCTGACTGATTTTATCCCTTCTCTGTGACCTGCTATCCTCGGAAGCCCTCTCATCCTTGCCCACCTGCCGTTTCCGTCCATGATTATTGCAATATGTCCCGGCATGTGGCCCTTGTCCATCAGTTCAAGAAGCTCTTCATCAGACAGATGGTCTAAATTTATATTCTCTTCCTTTTCACTAAGCATCATAAATATAATGAAAAAATTGCCGTTTTCTTAAGGTTGTAAAGATTATTAAATAATATTATCTTGCCATTGGAAAGTCAAATACTTTAGAAGATTAGTAACTATAAGGTAAGGTTTAAAATCTACTGCTGTGTGACTAAGCTCTCTACATGATCTCCTTCCATATAATTTTTTACTACATGACGGAAGGCATCAACAACCTCCGGATCAAACTGGGTACCGGAAAACTTCTCTATCTCTTCCAATGCCTGCCAGGGAAGTTTACCCTTACGGTATGGCCTGTCTGTAATTATGGCATCATAAGTATCTGCTACTGCGATTATCCTCGCACCTAATGGCATATCCACCTTCTTCCCCTTCTCACTACCCTGCTTATCAAAGTATTCGTGATGGGCAAGGATAATAGGTACAGCCTCACTCAATACATTTCCAACTTTAGATAATATTTTAGCCCCCTTTTCAGGGTGTTTACTCATCGCATCCTTCTCGTCTTTTGTAAGGGTAGCGGCCTTTTTTATCAGGTCCATACTGACCTCAATCTTACCAACATCGTGTAATAGCCCGGCAACTCTGACATTCTCACACTCTTCCCTTGAAAGGCCCATAGCAATGGAGATATCCATTCCTATATCTGCCACTCTGACAGAATGCCCCTTTGTATACTTGTCCACTGACTCTATGTATTTCACAAGGATCTCTATAACACCAACATAAGACTGTCTGAGATTCTGATACTGGTCCTCTTTCTCTTCATATAATCTCCCTACTACATAGCTTGAGAGCACAAGAAAACCTCCCCATATTACAAGTTGAAAATATAAATCAAAAGCCCCTTGCAAATTAATGATAAATGTACCTGGAGATATCAGTACCCTCAAGGCCACTATAGCAATGGTCATGGTTGAGGTGAGGACTGCCCCTCTCTTACCTATATAATATCCGGCAACAAGCACCGGCAGAAAATAGAAGTAGAGAAAGGCCATCTTGTTTACGATGAATATATCTATAAACAGAAGGATAAGGACAATTGTAGATACGAGGATTGTTTCAAAATACCTCTGCATAAGTTCCTTTAATGTTTTCATTCCCTGCCTCTCCTTTGAAACTCCATCACTATGATTGCAATTTTATTTATTTTCTGTATACTCATTGGTTATATATTCTCGGTTCTATTTATTTAATTAATTAAGAAAGGCAAATAGGGGGATATGAGTAATATGGATGACCTGAGGGGACATGAAACATGGCGTATCTTCAGGATAATGAGCGAGTTTGTTGAGGGATTTGAGGAGCTTAGCACAATTAAACGCGGGGTATCCATATTCGGAAGTGCCCGTCTATCGAGTAACAGTTTTTACTATAAAAAGGTAATGGAGGTAGCTGAACTTCTGTCTAAAAAGGGCTTCTCAATAATAACAGGGGGTGGGCCGGGGATTATGGAGGCCGGAAACAGGGGGGCAAAAAAGGGAAAGGGCCTTTCTGTAGGATTAAACATAGAGATTCCAAAAGAGCAGTACTCAAATAAATATCAGGATAAAAGATTGGATTTCAGATACTTCTTTGCGAGAAAGGTGATGTTTGTAAAATATTCCGTAGGTTATGTAATAACCCCTGGTGGATTTGGAACAATGGATGAATTATTTGAAGCCCTGACCCTGATGCAGACAGGAAAGATAAGACGATTTCCAATTATTATGTTCGGCAAGGATTACTGGAATGGCCTTATTCAATGGATGAAAGACACATTAATACATGCCGGAACTATAAGCAAAGAAGACTTAAACCTCTTCACTATTACAGATGACCCGGAAGAGGTTCTCAGGGTTATAGAAGAAAGTTATGAAAAACAACATGCCCCTGTAAAGGGTAACCGCAGGAAAAAGGATTGACACTTAATTATCAAGCCACTATCTCTTCGAATATCCCCCTCACTTTTTCCCTCATGGATTCAAATTCCTTCAGTAGCCTTTTTGAACCTGATACTCGTTTTGTGTCTTTGTATCCCATCCTCTTAGCCAGTGATGTCAGTTTCTCAGG
>MHER01000057.1:8624-14437 GCA_001805205.1 Nitrospirae bacterium RIFCSPLOW2_12_42_9
AGGAAGATATATGACTTCTTCAATACTGAATATTTGTCTTTTTTTAACAAACCCTCCTTACAAAGAGCCTCCAAAGATAAAAGTGTATTCGGCACCCTTATACCTGCGTATTTTGAACCGTGCAATAATTTAAGGTACTGGACTATAAACTCTATATCAACTATCCCTCCTCTTCCAACCTTTATATCATAATAGCTGCTGTCCTCTTTACTTACTTCTGCTTCCATACGTTGACGCATACCCCTTATAGAACCTGCCAAATTAACCAGCGCAGGTTTTTTATATAACAGGTTATGATTAAGTTCGATAAACTCATGTCCAAGTGACTCATCCCCTGCAACCACACGGGCCCTTGTAAGGGATTGAAGCTCCCATATATCAACATGCTCTTTTATATAAGACCTAAACGCGTCGATAGACTGGCAGAGCGGCCCTTTTGAACCTGAGGGTCTAAGCCTTACATCCACCTTGAAAACTGTACCTTCCCTTGTTATTGATGTCAGGGCTGAAATGATCTTGCTTGATAGATGAGAAAAATATTCATGGTTTGAGATTGAATGTTTACCATCCGTCTCACCTTCACCTGAATACAAAAAGACTATGTCAAGGTCTGATCCATAGGTTATCTCCTCTCCACCGAGTTTGCCCATGCCAATCACACAGAATCTTGCCCTGACATTCTTTCTATCTGCGCTGCATACAGGCTCTCCATAAATATTTCTGATCTCCTTCTCTGCCATCTTCAAGGCGCCTGCAACAGATACGTCTGCAAGTGCAGAGATATATTTTGATGCCTCAACTGTATCCACATAGCCCATTATATCGAGATAGCCTATACTGAGTTCTTCTGTATATTTAAACTTCCGCAAAATATCAAGCCGTTCCACATATGTCCCGCACTGCTCTATTGCAGAGAATAATTCTCTTTGTAATTTCTCCTTTGTCTTCTTCTCCAGTAATTCAGACGGATCAAGGAAGAGGTCAACTATCTCAGGATGCCTTATTACTGTCTTTGAAAGATATTCACTGCTGCTGAAGAGTTTTATAACAGATTCTATTGCCTGGTGGTTATCTTCAAAAAATGAATAGAGTGTCTCCCGCGCACCTACTGATGATATCAGTGCCTCAAGATTATTCAGGGCATGGTCTGGATCAGATGATGATGTTATTTGCCGGAAAAAGGCCGGGAATATACGCAGAAATATCTGGCGGCTTCTCGGGGTCTGGTGACTAAACGGCGGCCCATCTCTTAACAAGATAATATTCCTGTATCCTTTGTGAGGGTCTTTAAAGTGATATTTTGAAAGAATATGTACAGATTCATCCTCTGTTACTACATCACCGACTATAATTTCAGCATCACTTGCCTTCTCTCTTTCCGCTTCCTCTCCCTTTTCTCTGAATAGATCATCATATATCTTTCTCACAGATTGTGTATAATAATCATAATCTTTCTGCAACTGTTCATGTGCCATGTATCTGTCTCTATCCTTATACCCCACCCTTTTCGCAAGTGTTGTAAGTTCTCTGAGGTCTGTTGGCATAACATGTGTCTGTCGCTCCCCTACAATCTGTATCATATGTTCAATACGTCGTAACAACTGATATGCCTTTGAAAGGGTCCCTTCTTCTTCATATGATATGAATCCCTTCTGTGCAAGCCTGTGCAAGGCGCGCAGGGAATTCCTCTCCCTGATCCAGGGCTCTTTACCGCCGTATAGTAACTGCAAGGCCTGGATAAAGAACTCTATCTCGCGTATTCCGCCGTAGCCGAGCTTTACATCCTTTATATCCCTCCCCTTGACTTCTAAATTCTGATTTATCTTTGTCTTCATCCCCCTGATTTCGTTTATAGCTGTAAAGTCAAGATATTTTCTGTATACAAAGGGTTGTATCATTGTTAGGAAAGCCCTGCCGAGCAACTCATCACCTGCAACAGGCCTTGCCTTGAGTAAAGCAGCCCTCTCCCATGTCTTTCCCCATGACTCGTAATAGACCTCATAACTTCTCAGGGAACATGCGAGATCACCCCTCGTACCCTCAGGTCTGAGTCTTGTATCCACCCTGAAGACAAAACCCTCATCTGTTGTATCACCAATAACATTGCTTATCATCTCTGATAGTTTTACATAGTACTGGTGATTTGTCAGTGTCCCGCTGGTTGTCTCCCCTTTTTCAGATGCATATAAATACATAATGTCTATATCCGAACTGTAATTTAACTCTTCTCCGCCATGTTTACCCATACCGAGGACAGTGAATGAGCACTCATGTATATCACCATCCATATCAGTATACATTGGCCTTCCATATCTCTTAACCATATCCCTGTTGCAGACATCATATGCAATTTGTAAACATACATCAGCAACATTAGATATCTCCCGGGTAATCTCAGCAAGGGTCCCGTATCCAAGCACGTCTCTTAATGTAATCCTTATATATTCCTTTTTCCTGAACTTTCTCAATATTGACTTTAGTTCATTCAGAGATGTCCTGGCTGATATCAGCCCCCGCAGATATTCAAGCATTGATTCTTTACTTAAAGATTCCTTCAGGAGGTCTTTACCAGTCAGCCAGGCAAGATTTTCCTGAGGTGATGAGAAAAGGAAGTTTGATAAATACTGGCTGCTTCCAAAGAGAAGAATTAACAAGGGGAGTACATCTTTGTGATGTGATGCAAAGATAAAGAACTGATCCTTATCCTCATAACCGGCAGCAAACCTCTCGAGGTTATTCAATGCCATATCAGGATCAGGCGATTCCAGAGAGCAATTTAATATGGAAGATAATAGTCTGTTGAATATATCTTGATTCTTCAGACCTTTTTCAAGATTATGCAGGTTGATTGCAGCCCTTCGGCTATCAGAAAAACCGATGCCGGACATAAAAGAGGAGAGCTTATCAACATCCCCCAAATTTTCCCTGATCTCTTTTATAACCTTTTTCAACTGATCGCTTTAAACCCTTCAAACAAACAGGGTTATATCTGCCTCAGCAGCAAATTCAAGGAATCCGGCGGCACCACATACCTCAACCCCGTCGATAAGATCTTCCTTTTTTATCCCCATCACATCCATTGTCATCTGGCACGCAATCAATTTAACCCCTGTCTCTTTGGAAATATCCAAAAGCTCTGTGATAGACGGGACATTTACCTTTGACATCCAGCTCTTCATCATCATGGTGGCCATAGATGTCATACCCGGAAGCGCACCAATTATGTTTGGCAAAGGTATTGGCATCGCAGGATTTGCGAGTGAAGGGACCTTAAGGTTCTTATTTTTATTTTTATTAATGATATCAAGCCCATAGAAAGTAAAAAATATGGAACATTCAATATCCATTGCAGCGGCTGTCGTGGCTAATATCAGTGGCGGATATGCCATATCAAGTGTCCCCTTTGATGCAATGAGGGCCATCCGCTTTTTCCGCTCGGATAAGACCTTCCGTACCTTTTCTTCTACTATCTTTTCTATATATTTGATGTCCTGATCAGTGACTGACATGTATACCTCCTATCTCAATTTTTTTATAAGAAACATGAAGTGTCCGTCTTCATGTGCTGTTTCCATGAGTTCCTGACCGGTCTGCTTAACCCATGCAGGGATATCCTTAACAGATCCAGGATCAGTAGCAATCATCTCAAGTATCATCCCTATCTCCATCTGATTAATGGCATTCTTAACCTTCAATACCGGAAGCGGGCAGGATAACTTCCTGCAATCTATTACCTGGTCTATCTTGTGTCCATCTTTCTTCATCTTATGCTCCTCTATTAACTTACCAAACAACCACTTTATCATGTTCAACTATAAGCTGACACATTGAGGGATAATCTATTAGTTCATACTGAACATTAATACCTCTTGCGAGTACATCATTAATAGATGCAAAAATCTCGCCATTTGCATTAAATCGCGATAAAACCCCATCCTGAATCAGTAGGACAGAAACATCTCCTACTGCCCTGTCATGATCAATAACTTCATGTATAATATTGTCCTCTTCTCTCCTGATAATATGTAAAATCTTCATTGGTGTTTTTATTTAAAGCTCATTATGAAATCGCTGCCTGATATAAGCTTAAATGCCTCTACCCTGCTTATCTTTTTTATATGGTTTTCATGCCCTGATATCTCCCGATCTCTCAAGGAAGTCTCATCTGCATAGATGCCTACACCACATGCTGAAAAAAGCTCCAGGCTTTCATATACATCCGGTCTTCCAATAAAATGTGATGAAAGTTTCATGGCATTCCACACACCATCATCTATCAGGAGTATGCTGATTTTATTATCATATACAGTTATCCCAACAGCCATTCTGAAGGCCTCAGAGAGTGCCACAGTATTAAATGGTGTTGTCCTTATAACAAATACCAGATTCTTTACATTATCTTTCATACAAAACTCAAAAACCTGTCACTCTCACTCACTAATCTCGACAGGTCATACTGGCTCTGGAACTCTACCCCTTCTATAATATTCTCCTTCTTCAAGCCGCGAATATCTGCTGTAAATGTACAGAGTGAGACTTTTGCACCTTTTGTTATCAGCTTATCAAAACCTGGTGATAAACCTTTGGCTGAATGATTAATAAAGGCGTTGTATACCCCATCCTCCATGAGGAAGATACTCACCTCATGCCCCAAATCAATAAAAGATTCTGCAAGCCGTTTAACAGTATGAGAATCCTGATGTTCAGGGCTTTTATGCAAAAGAAATCCAATCTTCATGATATATTGCAATTATACACGATTTCATTTATTATTGAAAAGGTTTTTAGAGAGTTCAAAGAGAAGCATATTAATTCTATAATCCCCCTTTAATCCCCCTTTACTAAAGGGGGATTAAAGGGGGATTTATTGCCTTAAATTCTTATGGAAGACATATTCACAATGATCCTTGCAGTTGGAAAGGGTGAAAGATTATACCCCCTTACTGCCCACAGGGCCAAACCTGCTGTACCTTTTGGCGGAAAATACAGGATAATTGATATTACCTTAAGCAATGCCGTAAATTCCGGTCTTCGCAGAATAGCCGTCCTTGTCCAGTATAAGTCTCTATCCCTTGACAGACATATACGCCAGGGCTGGACCATCCTGAGCACCTTTCTCGATGAATATATAATTACTATACCGCCGCAACAGCGGGTTGGTCAGGACTGGTACAGGGGTACTGCAGATGCAATCTATCAAAATCTCTATGTAGTTGAACACGCAAGCCCGAAGCATGTATTAGTACTCTCAGGTGACCATGTATATAAAATGGACTATTCAGATATGTACAGGTTTCATAAAGAGAATAATGCAGATGCTACTATTGCTGTTATTGAATTTGATAAGGAAAAGGCCTCAAGCTTTGGGGTATTAGAGGTGGATAATGAGTATCGCATTATAGGTTTTGAAGAAAAACCGGATAAACCAAAATCCATACCAGGCAGCCCTGATTTCTCCTTATGTTCAATGGGTGTGTATCTGTTTAATACAGATGCGGTCATCCCTTACCTCGAGGCTGACTCAGGAGAAGATAGCGCCCATGATTTCGGAAAGAATATAATCCCTGCAATGATAAAAAAAAGCAGGGTCTATGCATATAATTTCAAAGACCTTAATAAAAAAGAGGCCAAATACTGGCGTGATATAGGAACCATCGATGCATACTGGGAGGCCAATCTCGACATGGTCTCTGTAACACCTGTCTTTAATCTCTATGATAAAGAGTGGCCAATAAGGACATATCAGGCACAACACCCCCCTGCAAAATTTGTGTTCGCCCAGGAAGCGGAAGGCGGTCGTCTTGGTGTAGCGC
>MHER01000058.1 GCA_001805205.1 Nitrospirae bacterium RIFCSPLOW2_12_42_9
TACCTTAATAATATATATGGTATTAATTTTGCACAATTAAGAAAATTAAAAAGGAGGGTTCATCATGCACCACTGTCCAAAATGCGGCGGGTTTATGGTATCTGAACGTTTTACTGACTACTCCATTGTTTTCTATGCATGGCGTTGCATTAATTGTGGAACAATTATTGATACCACTATCCTGCAGAATAAGAAAAGGCCAATAGTTGTTATTGGCGAATTGTGTTCGGTCTAAAATATCACTCAGTCAATTACCAGATTTGTCTCTGTCCTGATTATTCCATCAATAGATCGAATCCTACTCATTATTGTAGAAAATATATCCTTAATAGTTTCACCTTCAATAAGGGCAATAATATCATACCTGCCTGTAATCATGTCAGCACTTTTAACATTCTCCATCTTTCTCAAAGAATCTCTGACAGCACGTTCCTTGCCAATTTCTGAGTTTATGAGTAAATAAATCTTTCCAATATTTCTTACCATAAATTTACCTCCCTTGATTTTAATTTTCCTTTAAAATAAAGTAGATATGGTAAATTGTCAATGAGGGATTATGCTCAGGGTTATAGGTGGAAAAGCAAAAGGCAGGTTTCTGAAGGTTCCAAAAGGTTCCAGGATTCGCCCAACTTCGGATAAGGTACGGGAATCGTTGTTTAATATTATTCCCCCGTCATTTATAGAAGGTAAAAGATTCATGGAGCTTTTTGCCGGAACTGGTGCAGCAGGTATTGAGGCCCTTAGCCGGGGGGCTTCGCATGTCACATTTATTGAATCTAATACGGGACATTGCAAGATGATATATGAGAATTTGGACCTATGCGATTTTAAAGATTCTGCAGAGGTTATCTGTGCTGATGTACTGAAATCATTGGATAAATATTTTAAGGAAAAACCCGGATATGATATTGTTTTTATTGACCCGCCATATAATTTCCCTAAATGGAAAATCCTCTTGCCAAAAGTATCAGCAAATGTTAGTATTTTTGATTACGGTTTTTTGATTTTTGAACACCTGAGTAAGGTATCCATAAATACTGAGATTGAAGACTTTTCGTTATATGGAAAATATATTTATGGAGATACTACTTTAACTGTATATAGAAAACTAAAGGTAAAATAAAGAATAAGTAAAAATGGGCGTATCTGCTGTATATCCAGGGACTTTTGATCCTATTACAAACGGGCATATCGACCTTATCCTCAGGAGTCTAAAACTTTTTGACAAAATAATTGTTGCCATAGGTCCAAACCCAAAGAAAACAGCCCTCTTTTCCCTTGAAGAAAGGGTCTCTATGGTAAAGGAGGCAGTCAAAGGGTTTCCGAATATCTCAGTTGAGGTATTTGACGGCCTTCTTGTTGATTTTGCCAAACAGCGTAATGCCAGTGGGATCATAAGGGGGTTAAGGGCAATATCGGACTTTGAGTATGAGTTTCAGATGACACTGATGAATAGGAAACTTGATAGTGATATTGAGACAATTTTTCTAATGCCAAGTGAGGAATATTCTTATCTTACCTCCACTATTATAAAAGTTGTAGCAAGCTTTGGTGGAGATATTTCATCATTAGTTCCAAAACATGTAAACGAGATGCTAAAGATAAAGTTTAAGAAAAAGAAGGAGTGATACATTGAAGCCCCTTGCTAAGCGTGCATATTTGATTAAACCATCCCCTACCCTGTCATTAGAGGCAAAGGCAAAGGCCATGAGGAAAAATGGGATAGATGTAATTAGTTTCAGTGCAGGTGAACCTGATTTTGATACTGCAGATGGAATAAAAGGGGCTGCGATTGAGGCAATTAATAGTGGTTTTACTAAATATACCCCATCATCTGGAATTGACGAACTAAGACAGGTAGTTGCAGAAAATCTGGCCAAAAATCATGGGTTATATTATAAACCTGATGAAGTCCTTATATCATGTGGTGCAAAACATAGTTTATATAACATATCTATGGCACTTTTTGAGGATGGAGATGAGGTTATTATTCCCTCTCCCTATTGGGTAACTTATCCTGAGCAGATATTCCTGAGTGGTGCAACACCTGTTTTTATTGAAACTCATCAGGAAGATGATTTCCTTTTAAGACCTGAAGACCTTGAAGCTATAATAAATAAGAAGACAAAAGGTTTAATATTGAATACACCTTCCAATCCTGTTGGTTCAGCATATGACATATCACATCTTGAGCAGATAGCAGAGATAGCAGTAAAACATAATATATATGTTATATCTGATGAAACATATGGAGATATAGTATACGATGGATTTAAACAGGTAAGTATTGCATCATTAAATAAAGAGATTTTTAAAATTACCATAGTTGTTACCGGAGTATCAAAGTCATATGCAATGACCGGATGGAGGATCGGCTATGCAGCAGGTCCAAAAGATATAATTAATGCAATGGGGAATATTCAGAGCCAGAGTACATCCAACCCGGCATCTATATCTCAGAAGGCAGCACTTGAGGCATTAAAAGGTGGATATCAGGATTTTATTACTATGATGGTTGAAAGGTTTGACAGGAGGAGAAAATATATTGTTGAAAGGTTAAATAGGATTGAAGGGTTTACATGTTTTACGCCTAAGGGATCGTTCTATGTATTTCCGAATATCTCTGGCATCCTGGGTAAGAGATTTAGCAATCATGTGATTGATTCTTCTGTAAGGTTTGCAGAATATTTATTAAATGAAGCAAAGGTTGCTGCTGTGCCAGGTGAGGCATTTGGTGCACCCGGGTATATGCGTTTATCATATGCCACATCCATGGAGAATATTGAGAAGGGTCTTGACCGTATAGAAAAAGCGATTAAATACTTTAAATAAAGGTGATGACTTACGAGGAGGTGTTTTAAGAAGTGCCAATATATGAGTACAGATGTGAAAGCTGTGGACATACCTTTGAAGTAATACAAAAGGTGAATGATCCACCGATTAAGAGTTGCACAAAATGCTCGGGCCCGACAAATAAGGTAATATCAGCCGCAGGACTTATGTTTAAAGGTAGTGGTTGGTATATCAATGACTATTCATCAAAAGGGAAGCCGGCGGCAGAGCAATCCACGCCCAGGAAAAATCAGGAAAAGGTTCCTGATAAGAAAGAAGAAAAACCGGTTACAGCAGAACCGGCAGCAGGGAAAAAAGAACCTCCTACTTAAAATCTCTTCGCTGGAATATTACCCCGGATAGTAATAGTACTACACTTATATATAAGAGACCATATAGTGTGACAAGGGAGATGTATGAAGCAGATACATAAATACCATGGACTACCTTCCCCTTGACATTAAAATTGTCGAGGTTGGGTAAGAAATAATAAAAAAAGTTAATAGTACTCTTCATGAATGAATCAGGTAATTTATTACCTATTAATCTGAGTTCTTCCGTAAGGTGGCCAATTATATAGGCCGCTATCGTAAAGATTGCACTCAGGGTAGATGAGCTTGAAAATGTGGAAAACATCAGTGCGATAGCAGTAACAACCATAAGCTCTATAAATATAAGATAGATTGCCTTCCATATATCAAGCCATATATCAAGATTAACATTAAATATATCATGTCCCCATCTCAGCTCATTAATAATCAGAATAAGATAAAGTCCTGCTCCCATAATTATTATATTTACCATTATTGTTATAAGAAGCCCTAAATACTTCCCTATAATAAACTGATAGCGGGGCACTGGCTTGGAAAGTATGTTGTAAATAGTCCTCTTCTCTATCTCTTTAATAATAAGTCCAATACCAAGGAATATCGCTATCAGGGCACCGAAAATATTAATACTTGCAAGACCAATATCAATAATGATCTTTGATTGTTCACCCACGGTTAATGTTGCAAGGAGGAGAGATACAGCAATCATGAGTAGGGCAAAGAAGAGGAGGTTATAGAGGATCCTATCCCTTATCGCCTCTCTAAATGTATTCCGGGCAATTGTAAGTACCTTCAAGAAGCCCCTCCTATCTTTTTTATAAAGTGTTCTTCCAGGGTCTCCCGCTGGGGTATCACAGAGACGACCCTCCCCTTCCCTTCTTTTATCAGTTGCAATATTCCGTCTACCCGGTTTTCATCTTCTACCTTTATTGACACATGCTCCCATGTCTCATAGACTGAGGAACCCATAGCCTCCATATATGCCAACATCTCCTTACTGACATTCCTTGCAATGATCTCTACATATTTGACCTTCGCATCCATAATCTCGTCCAACCTCCCTACGTTTACAAGCTCACCCTTCATAAGTATACCCACCCTGTCGCATATCATCTCAACGTCAGGGATTATATGGGTGCTGAAGAAGACCGTCTTACCATCCTCTTTCAGTCGCAGGATAATATCCCGTATCTCCTTCCTCCCTATCGGGTCAAGCCCGGACATTGGTTCATCAAGAACTATCAGGTCAGGTCTGTTTATCAATGCCTGCGCTATACCTATCCTCTGGAGCATCCCTTTGGAAAATTTGTGAAGCTGTAGGTCGGCAGCATCTTCAAGTCCAACCAGGGTAAGTAGATTATTCATCCGTGTCCTTAACTCATCTCCTTCCAATCCAAACAGTTGACCATAGAAACGCAGAAATTCTCTTGAGGTAAGATAGTCATAGAAATATGGCTGCTCAGGGAGGAAACCGATACGGTTTTTTACTTCAACATCTGTAGCTTCTTTATTTAATATCCATGCCTTTCCGGTGGTCGGGTATATAAGCCCCATAAGTATCTTTATGGTGGTTGTTTTCCCTGCTCCATTAGGGCCAAGAAAACCGAAAATTTCGCCTTCATTTACCTCAAGGTTAAGACCTTTAATAGCAGCAACACTCTTCCCCCTGAAGCCTTTCTTAAAGACCTTGGTAAGATTCTCTATCTTAATCACTATATCTTCCATATTCATGTTATCTGAAAACACCCTCTACTTTCCATAAACATGCATCCGATCCCTTATAACACTGCTATATACCTTATTAGTTGATTGATCAAAATAATAATACCCACCGAAAGGCTCAGGTGGGATATCCTTTATTATGCCCATCCTGACAAGGTCTTGAAGATTCTCAGGGGAGTCTTTATATACCTCTTTGTATTTTGCCACTCCCCTCTCAAGATATATTGCATCCCTTTCAATTATGACCTCTTTTATCCTTTTCTCCAGTGATTCTTTAACCTTTTCATCATCTGTTTCTTTGTACATATTTATCAAGAATTCGAGTGCTATATCAGGATTTCCCGCCTGTACATAAAGCCTTGAGGCAAGTTTAGGCAGGTATTCCGGATGGCCCGGGAGTTCAGATGCTATTGACATATATTTTGCAGCCTTCTCATAGTTATGAAGGTGGAAGAAATTATTAAATCCGAGATAAAATGGTATTTGCCAGACTTCAGGATTTTCCTTTAATCCTTTTTCCAATAGCATATTACTCATATCAGGCCGATTCCCAAGTTCCGATAGGGTAACACCTCCAAACTGATAGGCATATGCGAATTTGGGATCGAGTGTTGTCACCACATCCATGGCATGATAAACCCACTCATAACCTTTGGGTGTTACAACCTTATCTCCAATAACCTGTATTGCTCGAAGCCAGATTATATCAGCCACCAACTGGTCGTACCCAAAAACAGCAGGCTTAAGATATTCTCCCTTCGGGAGGGTCACAAACTCTTCGATCTTTTTTTCTATCCCTTTATACCCTGCTATCTGATGCTGGACAATATATATGGAAAACGCTAAAGCGGCGATAAGTGGAAATGCAACTACAAGAGAATGTTTAACATTTATAGTCATTATTTCTAAACCTATTTTCCCGTGAAAGACCTCATCCAGGGCATCAAGTAGTTTTCATCTTATCCTTATAAAACTCTCCTATGCATAGCATCATGAACGGGTTCATGTGAATACCCTATGTCACGACCCTTTGCAGAATACCTTACATGGTTTCGTAAACATCCCGTATGCGAATTTCACGGAGCGTCGGATCGCGCACTTCAAGGAACGTGGCTACTGCAGCGGGCCCCATAGCCTCCAGACGGATGAAACGGTCACTGAGTATCTCAAGCGCTTCCCTGACCAGCTTGTTGGAAACGTGCGGTTTGACCGCCCGCACTACACTTTCCGGGTTCCCTGGATAGTGCTTGCATACCATGTAGATATCGTAGGCGTCTTTTTCCTTGAGTCGATCCCCCAAGGCAAACGCCTTCATTGCGAGGCACGGGAGGACATTCGCCATCCTGATCCGTGCCTTTGTGATGCCGCCTTCGGGGAGTGGCGCTTCGATCTCTATATCCAGGAAATGCTCAAAGGCCAGATCGCACCCACGTGCCTTATGGGCAAGAATATCCTGCACTCGTTGGTGGCGACGCCGCTTTCCTGTTCCACCATATTCGGGCGCGAGAAAATCCACATGGATCTCGATGGGGATACCTTTTGGAGTTCGTGTCTCCCTGACGAAGCCGAAGGGACTCTCGGCGACTCTCCTTACGTATCCGCGCTGTTCTAATATCCGTGATATGGCCTGATAGCGGGGTTCTCGGATCGTTTGGATATTGAGGGCGAGATCAATATC
>MHER01000059.1:0-91 GCA_001805205.1 Nitrospirae bacterium RIFCSPLOW2_12_42_9
AAAGGAAATTTCATCGTGAGACAGCGACGAACGCCATCTTCGATTTCGTGGTATAGGAGTGGATTGACTTGGATTCTGTTGAGGGCGTCCT